>NZ_JAJNRD010000001.1:0-285320 GCF_022228055.1 Halorhodospira sp. 9621 | reverse complement strand
CCCCCCCCCCCGGGGGGGCGGGGTGCGCTCGTCAGCGGCTGCGGAGGATCTCGCTCAGGGCTTCATCCAGGGTCGGATACTCGAAGGTGAAACCGGCCTCCTGAAGGCGTTGGGGGCGCATGCGGGCGCCGGTGAGCAGGATCCGGGACATCTCGCCGAAGGCCAGACGCAGGGCTGGAGCCGGAGCGGGCAGGAAGGCCGGGCGATGCAGGTGGCGCGCCAGTGTCCGGGTGAATTCGGCGTTGGTCACCGGTTCCGGGGCGCCTGCGTTGAACGGGCCTGCGAGTGCCTCCTGATCGAGCAGAAAGAGGATGATGCGCACCAGATCGGTGCGGTGGATCCACGGCATGTACTGCTTGCCGCTGCCCAACGGCCCACCGAGGCCCAGCCGGAAGGGCGTGAGCAGCTTGGCGAGGGTGCCGCCGTCGCGGTCCAGCACCAGTCCGATCCGCATCAGCGCCACGCGGACCCCATGGGATTCGGCCTGCCGTGCCGCCTCTTCCCAGCGGGCGCAGAGCTCGTGAACGAACTCGGGGTTCGGCGGGGTCTCCTCCGTGACCTCTCGGTCGCCCTGATCGCCGTAATACCCCATCGCGGAAGCGGAGATCAGGGTCTTGGGTGGTGTATCGAGCTGGCCGCACAGATCGACCACAGCCTGGGTGGTGTTCAGTCGGGAGTCGAGCAGGCGCTGCTTCTTGGCCTCGGTCCAGCGTCCCTCGGCAATCGACTCGCCAGCGAGGTTGATGATCGCCTCGGGCTGGCTGTCGAGGAAATCGGCCACGTTCGGGCGGATGTCGGTCCGTGCTGGCAGGGCAGCGCGTGCGCGCTCCGGGTTGCGCGAGACGACCAGCAGCTCGTGGCCGCGCTCGTGGAGGCGAGCGCACAACGGCTTGCCGACGAAGCCGCTGCCGCCGGTGATCAGAATTCGCATGACACCCTCCCGTGTGGAAATTCCTGCGTATAGTATTGTCCAGCCTACCGCGACGGTGGAGGCAGGCAAGCCCGGTGGTGCGGTGTTGCAGGCGGTGGCTGCCCCGCGCCAGTGCGTGTGCGGTAAAATGCCGCAGGCTGGTTCAGGGCCGCGCCTTGCATTCCACGCCGCAACCTTTACGTTATGCCGTAACCGGCGATACCGTTGCATGAATGGATTAAGTAGCAACAGGGGGTCTACATGACGAACGAGGCACCGGATGATCTGGATCGTGGGCGACGGCGGTTCCTGACCGGCGCGGCGAGCGTGGTCGGTGGCGTCGGCGTGGTCTTCGCCGCGGTCCCGTTCATCGGCTTTCTCCGCCCCAGCGTGGAGGCGCAGGCGGAGGGTGCGCCCATCGAGGTCGATGTGAGCAAGCTCGAGCCCGGGCAGCGCTTGGAGTTTGAGTGGAAGGGCAGCCCGATCTGGGTGGTCAGCCGTACTCAGGAGCACCTTGAGACGCTGGATAAAATGGTGGACCGCCTGCGCGATCCGGACTCCGAGCGGGATCAGCAGCCGGATTACGCCCGGAACAAGCACCGGTCCGTGGACCCCGAGGTCTTTGTCGTGGTGCCGATCTGCACCCACCTGGGCTGCATCCCCACGTACTACCCCGAGATCGAGCCGATGGACTTCGACGCCGACTGGCTCGGCGGGTTTTTCTGCCCCTGCCACGGCGCGCGCTACGATATGGCTGGCCGGGTGTATCGGGCGCAGCCTGCGCCGAGGAACCTGGAGGTGCCGCCGCACCGGCAGGATGGTGACAAGCTGGTCATTGGCGAGCATCCCGAGGACGCCGACGCGTAGCTCGGTTCTGGCGCGGCGCGCGCTCTTCCGGCTTCGCAGCCGTCCAGGACTGTATAAAAAAACCCGCCCCCGAAGCTCGGGGGCGGGTTTTTTCATGGGTGCGGTATCGGGTGGGGCACCGGCGCCCGGTGCCCCACAGCCCTAATCGTCCGTGGGGTCGTGGTGGACGCGGTCGCTGGCGGTTGGTGCCGTCGGAGTAGCGCCGGCGGCATGGTTGGGGGACGTTGCCCCCGCGCGCGCAAGGCGCAGGGGCGGGGCCTGCCCCTGGTGGTCCTCCCCGAAGTAGAGGGTCCGGTGCGGGAAGGGGATCTCGATGCCGGCGGCATCCAGGCGCTTCTTGACCAGCCCGTTGTAGGCCCGGCCGATGGCCCATTGCATCCCCGGTGCCGTCTTGATGCGCACCCGGATATTGACCGAGCTGTCGCCCAGCGAGACCACCCCGTCTACCGCGAAGTCGCCGTAGAGGGCATTGCGGATGTCGGGATCCGGATGCTGTTTGAGGTCTTCGTAGGCGGCCTCGAGCACCGGGGTGACCTGGTCGACATCCTCTCGGTAGGCCACCCCATAGCTGCCAACGTGGTAGGCGAAGTGGCGGGTGAAGTTCGAGACGCTGTCCACTGAAGAGAACGGGATGAAGTGGTAGGTCCCGAACAGGTCGCGGATGTTCACCGAGCGAATGGTGAGCTTCTCCACCGTGCCTGTGACCCCGCCGGCGGTGACGATATCGCCGACGTCGATGGCGTTCTCGAGCTGGATGAACACGCCGGTGATGATGTCCTGAACCAGCTTCTGCGCGCCAAAGCCGATGGCGAGGCCGAGGACACCGGCACCGGCGATCAGCGGGCCGATGTTAATCCCGATCTCGGCGAGGACGATCATCGTCGTCATGGTGACCAGGACGATGGCGATGGCGTTGCGGAACAGGGTGAGCAGCGTCTGCTCCCGCGCCGAGGGGGTGCCGTGGCCCACGTCCGGATTCAGGCGGTGCTCGATGAAGCTGGCCGCCAGCAGCCAGACCGCCGTGGCGGCGAGCAGGACCAGGGTAACCGAGAGGATCACCCCGAGGGTCTGCAGGCCGCCCTCGGAAGCGAGCCAGCCGGTGAAGTCGAACAGCTGCCAGGCATCGAGCACGGTGGCGATGACCACGATCAGGATGGCGGTCCGTGCGATTTTCAGCACGATGGGCAGGTAGCTATTCAGGCGCTGCTCGAGCAGTGGGAAGTGGCGCCGGTTGCGTTCGCTAAGCCGGATACGCCGGGCCGTGGCCTGGGTCAGGACAATGGCCAGGAAGGCCCCGATGCCGATGGCCAGTGCCGTCTGCAGGGTCGCCTGGGCCATGAAGGCCAGAGCGGCATCCGGCTGGGTGATGGTGACTACGGCGAGCGCGCCGAAGTAAAGGATTACGACCCAGTGCCAGACCCAGGCCAGCGACGAGAGGATGGTCCGGGTGAACAGCACCCTGGACTCGGCGGCGCTGGCCTGGAGCCGCTCGCGCACGTCGTGCCGGTTGCGCAGGGCGATCACCACCGCATAGCCGAAGGCGAGCACCATGACAAGGAGCACCGCCAGCTGTCCCAGCCCCTCGGCAACGGCCATGGTGACGAAGGGACCGATGAACAGCAGGCCGTAACCGATCAGTCCGGACATGCGGGCCAGCCGCTTGCCCCAGTAGGTGGCGTGCTCATCGTCGGTGGCGATCAGCCGCAGGTGGGGGTTGCGCGGTGCGAACAGAATGCGCAGCAGGGCCTTGAAGCCCTCGACCATCAGGAACGCATTCAGGAACAGGGATTCCCGCGCCTCGATGCCGCCCACCTCGCCGACCAGCGAGAGGGCGATGGCGTACCCGGCGATCCAGGCCAGGAAGATGGTCGCCAGGTCGGCCGCGGCGGCGCCGAGCACGCCGACGGTGCGCCGCACCGTGCGCAGGCGCGCGTCGCCGCGCTGGGCCCAGCCCTCGGCGCGGTTGAACACGGGGCGTGCCAGGGGGCGCAGCACGAGGAGCAGGCCGATGGTGACGACAATGATCAGGCCCAGGTCGGCCAGTTCCAGGGCCAGCGCCCAGAGCTGCGGGCCGATGGCCTCGCCCTCGATATCCCGGAACAGTTCCCCGATCTCGCGAAGCTCCTGCCCGATGGTCTGAGCGGCCCCCTGAGTGAGCTCGGCAACGCTGCGTGCCGGAGACTCTGCCGGGGTCTCGGCCAGAAGGCGAGCGGGGAGTAGGGTGGCGAGGGCGCCGATCAGCCAGGCAAGCGGGGTTCGTGTGGACACGCGGCATCTCCTTTTCCGGATGGATGCCGTCAAGCGTAACGGTTGAGCCGTGGCGGTGGCCATGTCCCTGGCCTTCAGGCGGGGGCGCCGATCGATTAAACTTGATCTGGAGTCCGAAAGGGAGGAGACCACCGTGAACTGGCTCAGAGTGGTGCCCTGGGCGTTGCGGGCGGCGCGCCTGGCGCGCAGTGCGGAGCAGGTCCGGCGTGAGCGTGGCGGTCGCCGGGTCAGTGGCTACGATACCGGTAAGGCTGCCGGGCGGGCGCTGCGCCGCGTTTTGAAGTAGTCGGGCCCGTCCCCGTTGGATCAGGCGCCGAGCTGACGGCGCAGGATCTTCCCGCTGGGTGTCTTGGGCAGCTCGTCGACGAAGTGGATCTCGCGTGGTGCGACTGCGGCACCGAGGCGTTGTCTTGCGTGGGCGATCAGATCCCGCTGCAGCTGTTCCGGGGCCTCCGGCGGGCGGCGCGGGACGACCCAGGCCGCGACCAGGGCGCCGGCCACCGCATCGGGGACACCACTGACCCCGCATTCGGCCACCTCCGGGTGGTGATTCAGAACGGCCTCGACCTCCGCCGGTCCGACCATGTGACCCGCGGTCTTGATCACGTCGTCGGCGCGGCCGATGAAACGCAGCTCGCCTTGCTCGTCCCACTGGGCGAGATCGCCGGAGCGGTACCAGTTGTCGACGAAGGCATCGCGGTAACGCTCCGGCGCACCGAGATAGGCGCGGAACATCGACGGCCAGCCCCGACGGATGAGGATCTCGCCGGTGGCGCCCGGCTCCGTAACGGGGTTCACCGTCTTACCTTCCACGTTGGCCAGGATCAGTTCGACGCCGGGGACGGGGCGGCCCATGCGGCCGGAGCGCACCGGCGCATTGCCGTACTGGGCCGTCATGATCGCGCCGGTCTCGGACTGCCACCAGGCGTCGCGGGTGGGGAGGCCGAGGCGTTCCTCGGTCCACTCCGTCAGTGCTGGATCGAGCGGTTCGCCGGTGCTGAAGATCCGCTCCAGGCGTGACAGATCATGCCCGGCCAGTGCCTCGGGGCCGGCCCGGCGCAGCATGCGCAGCGCCGTAGGCGCCGTGAACCAGCACTCAATGCCCTCTGCGGCGAGGGTTCCGTACCAACGCCTGGCGTCGAACTCGCCCTCATCCACCACCAGGGTTGCTCCGCAGAGCAGCGGTGCCAGGATGCCGTAGGAGACGCCGGTGACCCACCCCGGGTCGGCGGTGCACCAGTAGCGCTGCCCGGGGGCAAGGCCGAGGACCTCGCGCCCTGTGGCCAGATGCGCCGCTGCCGCCCGGTGGACGTGGAGCACGCCTTTGGGCGGACCGGTGGTGCCGCTGGTGAAGTGGAGCAGCGCCGGGTACTCGGCGCCCGTCGCGATGGGCTGCGGCGCAGCGTCATCGGCGCAGAAAGTCTGCCAGGACTCGGCGCCGGGGGCATCGCCGTCGACGAGTACAATGTGTTCCAGGGCCGGCAGTGCGCCGCGCACCGGGGCGATGCGCTCCTCGAAGAGCTGCCGGGTGGTGACCACGACACGCGCTTCGCCGAGCTCGAGGCGGCGGCGGATGGGGTCGGGACCGTAGACCGAGAACAAAGGCGCGTAGACCGCCCCGTGGCGAAGCGTGCCGAGCGCGGCCAGATAGAGTTCGGGGCGGCGCGGCCCGAGGGTGCAGACCCGCTCGGCAAGGCGCACGCCGCGACGCTCCAGCGCCCGGGCGAAGCGCAGGGCGCCGTCGAGCAGGTCTACGTAGTTGTAGACCCGCCGCTCGCCCTCAGCGCCGCGCCAGATCAGAGCTTCCTGATCGCCGCGGCCGGCGGTGATATTCCGCTCCAGGCACTGGTACGCCAGGTTCAGGCCGCCGTCATCCTGGGCGCCCAGCCACTCCCGTTCTACGCTCTCCCAAGAGAATGAGGCCCCTTCTGCGCCCATCGGCGGTCCATTATCCCGACTGTTGACCATCCCGCTATCCTGAGTCCGCCTTCTGTTGCAGCGCAAGGGGGCGGGGCGGCCTTTGTGTCGCTCAGGCCGCGAAGCGGTGGCGTTCAGGGGAGGTGGTACTCCCGCGACGCCCCCGTTCTTAGGTACCCTATGCAGATTGCCTGCAACCGTTTATGACAGAGGAGTCATCCATGGCGGATAACCGTCGCAGCCGAGTGATCACCCAGGGTGTGGCCCGAACCCCGAACCGCGCGATGTTGCGGGCCGTCGGCTTCCGGGATGAGGACTTCGAGAAGCCGATCATCGGGGTCGGCAACGCACACAGCACGATCACTCCCTGCAACGTCGGGATCGGCGCCATGGCGCGGCGCGCCGAGGAGGCGCTGCGCGAGGTGGGGGCGATGCCGATGAAATTCGGCACCATCACGGTCTCCGACGGCATCACCATGGGCACCGAGGGTATGAAGTACTCCCTCGTCTCCCGCGAGGTGATCGCCGACTCCATCGAGACGGTCGGGGGCGGCCAGCAGATGGACGGGATGCTGGCCACCGGTGGCTGCGACAAGAACATGCCGGGCGCCATGATCGCCCTGGCCCGGCTCGATATCCCCGGCATCTTCGTCTACGGCGGCACCATCAAGCCCGGCCACTACAAGGGCGAGGACCTGACCGTGGTCAGCGCCTTCGAGGCAGTAGGGCAGTACAACGCTGGCAATCTCTCCGAGGAGGATCTCAGGGGCGTGGAGGAGAACGCCTGCCCCGGAGCCGGCTCCTGTGGCGGCATGTTCACGGCGAATACCATGTCCAGCGCCTTCGAGGCCATGGGCATGAGCCTGATGGGTTCCTCGACCGTCTCCGCGGAAGATGACGAGGCCCGGGATGTGGCCGCCGAGGCGGCGCGGGTGCTCATGGACGCGGTCCACCACGATCGGCGGCCATCCTCCATCCTGACACGAGAGGCGTTCGAGAACGCGTTCGCCGTGGTCATGGCCCTGGGCGGGTCGACCAATGCCGTGCTCCATCTGCTGGCCATCGCCAATACCGCCGAGGTCCCGTTCGACCTCGACGATGTCGAGCGGATTCGCCGCAAGGTGCCAGTGCTCTGCGATCTCAAGCCTTCCGGTCGTTTCGTGACCAGCCAGTTCCACGAGGTGGGAGGTACGCCGCAGGTGATGCGCATCCTGCTCGAGCAGGGGCTGCTCCACGGCGGTTGCAGGACCATAACCGGGCAGACCATCGAGGAGCTGATCGGCCACCTGCCGCCGGAACCGCCGGCGGATCAGGAGATCATCATGCCCTTCGATCGGCCGCTTTACCCGGAGGGCCACTTGGCGATCCTGCGCGGCAACCTGGCCGAGGAGGGGGCTGTGGCCAAGGTCAGCGGCATCAAGCAGCGCCGCATCAGCGGCCCGGCCCGGGTGTTCGACTCCGAGGAGGAGTGTCTGGAGGCGATCCTGGCCGACCGTGTGCAGGCCGGTGATGTGGTCATCGTCCGCTACGAGGGGCCCAAGGGCGGTCCGGGCATGCGCGAGATGCTGGCGCCCACCTCGGCGATCATCGGCAAGGGCCTCGGCGACGCCGTGGGCCTCATCACCGACGGCCGCTTCTCCGGCGGTACCTACGGGATGGTGGTCGGTCACGTGGCGCCGGAGGCCTACGACGGCGGTACCATTGCGCTCGTCGCCGAGGGCGACACCGTGACCATCGATGCCGACCGCAATCTGTTGCAGGTGGAGGTGGACGAAGCCGAACTGGAGCGCCGCCGCAGCCAGTGGCAGGTGCCCCGGCCGCGCTACCGCCGCGGGGTGCTGGGCAAGTACGCGCGCCTGGCGGCCTCGGCCAGTCGCGGCGCAGTGACCGACGCCGATCTCTTCCCCGATCAGGACTAGGCGGGACGAGGCACCGAAGCACAGCGGTGCCGTCGGCGACGGCACCAGCTACAGCCACGCGTACCCAGGAGGGAAGCGATGAAGCTCCCCGAGATTATGACGGACAAGCTGGTCACCGGGCATCCCGATGAGGGGGTGCGGGAGGCCTTCTTCAAGATGCGCTACAACCACATCCGCCATCTGCCCGTAGTGGATGAGGATATGGGGCTGCTCGGCATCGTGACCGACCGCGATCTGCGGCGGCCGGACTGGGTGGATGAGGCGCCGGATCTTGCCCATGTCTACTACCTGGACGACAACATGGCGCTCAAGAACGTCATGACCCGCAACCCGGTCGTTGTCCACACCTACGATCCGGTTCAGCGGGCGGCCCAGCTCATGCGAGAGAACCGTTTCGGTGCGCTGCCGGTGCTCAACAAGGAGCAGCGGCTGGTGGGCATGGTCTCCGCCGTGGATATGCTCCAAATCCTTGAGGAGCTGCTCGACAAGTTCGGCTCGCCGGAGGGTGTGGGCTGAACCGCCGCGCTGCTTCCGCAGGGTTGCGGCGGGGCTGCCGCCGGGCGACGGGGTCGTGACGGGGAGGGGGGTGCTTGTCTGCGCTTGGACCGCGTCCCACTGAGCCCGAGGCCTGGCAGAGCTGGCTGCGGGAGGCCTTCGGGCTGCTCATGCGCCGTCCGCTGGCCTTCCTTGCCTACACCGCCGGTGTCGCAGGAGCCCTGCTGATTGCCCACTCGGTGGCCTGGGCGCCCCTGCGCGGGATGGTCACACTGCTGGTGGTCGTCCTGGCCCTGGTGCTGTTCGTGCGGTTGGCCCTGGTGGCCGACTACAACCGGGATCCCCGCCCCCTCTATGTCCTGCCGGGCAATCTCGACGGCGCTGTGGCGCTGACGGTGGGGGCGGCTCTGTTCGCCGCCTACGGCGCACTGGGGCCATTGTTGTTCTGGCCGCTGGCCGACTCCCTCGAGGCGGTTCTGATCGGGTTCGGGCTCTACGAGGAGCGCTTGGCCTCGGGGGCACCGGCGCCCCCACCCCAGGAGGCCTATGTCATTGGTCCGGTGTTCGTCGCGGGCGGCGTCTGGGCCCTGGCGCTGCTGGGTGCGCTGGCGGGGCTGCTGGCCTTCGGGCAGTGGTTTCTGTTGCCCATGGTGGCCCTGCACGGAGCGCATCCCGGCATGGCCATGTGGATGAGCGTCCGCGCCTACGCCGGCAACCCCGTGCCTTTAACTGGCATGCTCGGGCTGTTGCTCGGCGCGGTGGGCGTGGCGGTGCTCACCGCCGGCTGGCTGGGGATCCTGCTGCTGCCGCTGTTCGGGGCCGTCCTCTACACTTCGTACCGCGACGTCTTTCTATCCCGTTCCCACAACCATCCGCCAGGCGTGCCGGTGCTCACCGAGGCCGAACTCCTCGATCAGGGTGACGACGGCGACTGACTACCGGCGGCCCGTCCAGGGCCGTGACGGTGCGCGCCCTGCGGTCACTCGTTGACCGCCGTGCGCTGCGAGTCCTCGTGGAGTCGGGCGCGGTGCAGGCAGCCGATCATGTCGCCGATCGCTGCGGCGGCATCGGCCCAGACGGCGTCGCCGTCGGCGTTCGCCATCTCCAGGTAGCGTTCCCGTTCGGCGTCCAGGATGGCTTCGAGCCGGTCGGCCGGGAACGGGCGGACGTGCTCAGGGTCGGCCGAGTCCGGGCGACCGGGCAGCAGGGCGTAGAACCAGCCCGTCTGCTCGCCGTTGTCACGGTGTGGGGGGACCAGGCCGTGGGCGATGAATCCGCCCGCGACGGTGGTGGCCTGGCCGTTGCGTTCCGCGTATTGCGGGCTGACCAGTGCGGTAAACATGGCCGTATGACTCCCGGGCGTGATCACGCCCTGTATGGCTAAGCAAAGGAAAGCTTATGCTGTCCTGCAACAAATTTTACTACCAGTTACCTGACATGTGAACCGTTCATCATGTGTGTCAAGGACGGTACATGCGCCGTGGCCGTCACCACGGCACAATGGGGTGATGATCTGGGTCCTTGTAATGCTCCTGCTGCTTGGCGCGCTCTACGGCCCCGGCCTGTGGGTTCAGCGCGTCATGCGGCGGTACGCCGAGCCTGCCGATCGTTACGCAGTCAGCGGGGGTGGGCTGGCCCGCGAGCTGCTCGACGGCTGTGGTCTGAGTCGCGTCCGGGTCGAGCGCACCCAGCAGGGTGACCACTACGATCCCGCCGCCGCCGCGGTGCGGCTCTCGCCGGAGCACTACGACCGCCGCTCGCTGGCGGCGCTCACGGTTGCTGCCCATGAGGTTGGGCATGCACTCCAGCACGCTTCCGGCTACGCGCCCTTCGTCTGGCGCCAGCGGCTGGTCCGTGCCACCGGCCGGGCACAGCAGCTCGGTGCGATCCTGCTGCTTGCTGCCCCGGTGGTTGCCGGTGTGCTGCGGGTGCCCGGGGTGGCCCTGCTGTTTGCGGTCGGTGGCCTGCTCAGCCTGGGATCGGGGGTCGTGGTGCACCTGGTCACCCTGCCCACCGAAGTCGATGCCAGCTTCCGCCGTGCCCTGCCGTTGTTGCATCGCAGTGGCTATCTCTATCCGGACGTCGATCCACCCCACGCGCGCCGGATCCTCAGTGCCGCTGCGCTGACCTACGTGGCGCAGTCGCTGGCGTCACTGCTCAATTTCTGGACCTGGCTGCGGGTGCTGCGGCCAGGCCCGTGACGCCTGCGCGCCCGGGTGCCGGATGCACCGTTGGGGGTGCGGGGCCGGCTGGCTGTTCAAGGGCGTGGGGCGCGGGCCGATAGCCTGCGTAGCGAGGGAGGCGGTTGGATATGGGCATGACGCAACGACACTGGATCTGGGTGGCCAGCGCTGTGCTGGTGGTGGGCTCGCTGGGCAAAGCGCCGGCTCAGGACGAAGCCGGACCGCGGGATGGCGTCCGGCTGCCGGTATTGGGGCCTGATCGAGAGGCCATTGATCTGTTGCGCACGCGGCCCGAAGAGGTCGAGCGTCGCCTGCGCGAGCGCGAACCGCCGGGTCCCGAGCTGGCCGCACGGTCCCCGCTTCCGGTCCCCCAGTTGCCCGTGCCCGAAGAGCCGCAACCCGATGCGGCTGCGGAGGTGGTCGATGTCGACCGGATCCGGGTTTCGGCCGCCGCTGCCGGCGAGGGCGTGGTCCAGGGCGAGGCGGCGTTGCGGAATACCGCGGAGCAGTCCCACCGGCTGGTACGAGTGCTGACCACGGCGGCTGAGGAGGCCATGCTCCATACGGTGGAGCATCGCGGCGGCGTGCGGCAGGTTCAGCGCTTGGACGGCCTGCTGTTGCCCCCGGAAGAAGAGGTCGAACTGCGCCCCGGAGGGCCGCGGCTGCTGTTGGTCGATCTGCGCCGTCCGCTTGCCGAGGGGGAAGCCATCACCCTCGATTTCTACTTCGGGGACGGTAGCCGCAAGCGGGTGGAGGCCCCCGTGCGGCGTCCGATGCCCTGAGCGGCCCAAGCTAGGGGTGGCCCAAGGTGCTGCCCGCCGGCGGAATGTAAACGGCCGGGCTAGGGGGCGGCGACCCGGAAGAAGCGGCGCGCCACCTGGCTCGAGGTCTCCGCCAGTTCGGCGACGTCACGGCCTGCATGGTGGGCCACCGCGCGTCCGATGTGCGGCATGAGGCAGGGCTCGTTGCGCCGGTTCTTGACCGGCAGGCCCACTTGCTCGGGGTTGACGTCGCGGGGCAGCAGGTAAGGGCAGTCCGTCTCGACCATCAGCCGCTCCGGGGGGATGACGCGAACCGCATCGCGCACCGCCTGGCCGCGGCGTTCATCGCAGATCCAGCCGGTGACGCCGATGTGCAGGTCCAGATCCAGATACGCCTGCGCCACCTCGGGGCCCTCGGTGAAGCAGTGGGCTACGCCGTCGACCAGGTGGTCGCGGTAGGCCCGGATGATCTCGCTGAAGCGCTGGTGGGCATCACGCTGGTGCAGGAATACCGGCAGCTGCAGCTCCGCGGCCAGTTCCAGGTGGCGCTCGAAGACGCGCTGCTGAACCTCCGGCGGGGAGTGGTTACGGTAGAAATCGAGACCGGTCTCGCCGATGGCGACCACCTCCGGCCGCGCGGCCAGCTCGCGCAGGACCGATTCGGAGTCGCTGGAGAAGGTCTTCGCCATGTGCGGGTGGAAACCAGCCGTAGCGAAAAGTCGCCCCGGATGATCCGCCGCGAGGGCCTGGGCCTTGATCGACTCGCCCTCGTCGGTGCCGGTCACAAAGAGCTGGCTGACTCCAGCGGCGTCGGCCCGCTCGAGGACCTGGTGGAGATCCTTGCGAAAGGTGTGGTGCGTCAGGTTGGCGCCGATGTCGATCCATTCCATAGCCGCGCAATTGTACGGTCGGGTGGCCGCCGAGGCCACCCCGGCATGCGCGCAAAGCGCCGGCCAGGAGTGCTAAGGTGCTGCGGACGACCACCGCGGCTCCGCCGGAGCCGGCGCACCGGGAGAGGATCCAGGCAGAAAAATGGCAACGACGCTGGCCTTCGATGTCTACGGCACCCTGATCGATACCCACGGCGTGACCGAGGCGCTGCGCCCGCATCTCGGGGATCGGGCGCTGGCCTTCGCACGCGGCTGGCGGGAGCGTCAGTTGGAGTACGCCTATCGGCGCACGGTCATGGGCCAGTATGCGGATTTCTCGGTGTGCATCGCGGACGCCCTGGACCATACGGCACGCTCGTTCGGTCTGAGCCTGAGTAGCGGTGAGCGTGATGTCCTGCTCGGCAGCTATCAGCGCTTGCCGGCCTACCAGGAGGCCGAGCTGGCTCTGCGCGAACTCCACGAGGCCGGCTACACCGGCTACGCCTTTTCCAACGGGAGCCGTGAGACGGTCAGCAAACTGCTCGGGGACAACGCCCTGCGCACCTACATCGAAGATATCGTCAGCGTCGAGGTCGTGGAGGCGTTCAAGCCCAGCCCCCGGGCCTACGACGCGTTCCTCGCCGAGGCGGGCAGCCGGGCCGAAGAGACCTGGCTGGTCTCGGGCAATCCGTTCGACGTCATCGGAGCCCGTGCCAGTGGCTGGAACGCGATCTGGGTGCGGCGTCTGCCTGGGGCGGTTTTCGATCCCTGGGGCCCGGAACCGAATGCAACCGTGGCATCGCTATGCGACATCCGGCGTGTTCTGCCGCCGGCCTGACCCCCGGCCGCTTGCCCGGCGCTACCGGCTGACGGAGAATCAGGGGCCATGGCAAAGTTGCTGCTCAACCTGCGTGGTGTGCCCGAGGATGAGGCCGATGAGGTGCGCGGTCTGCTCGAGCAGTACCACCTGGACTACTACGAGACCCCGCCCAACCGCTGGGGCATCACCCAGGGAGGCATCTGGCTGCGCGATGCCGAGCAGTACCCGCAGGCCAAGCGTCTGCTCGACGAGTACCAGCGGCGCCGTTTCGAGCGGGTGCGTGGCGAGCACGAGGCGATGCGCCGGCGAGGGGAGCTGGAGACCGTTACACAGCGCATCCTGCGCGAGCCGCTGCGCTTTCTGATCTATTTCCTGCTCATGGCGGTGATCCTCGCCTTCATGACGATCCCCTTCCTACATCTGGCGTTGAGTGGGTGACCATGCGAACAGCCCCCAGAAATCTATTCGTTGCGGCTGCCCTGACGCTCTCGGCCGTCACCACGGCCGGAGCCGGCGAACAGGCGGTCGATTCTCCGGAGACGCTGGCGGAGCACCTGGCGGTCATGAACGCGCTCACCGTCAAGGGGCGCACCATGCGCGACAGCGAGATGGGCCACCCGGCGTATGACGATACGCTCAGCGGCAGCCCCATGGGCGCCGTTGGCGAACGCTGGCTGGCCCTGCTCGAGGCGCTGGACGCCTCCTATCGTGAAGGTGCGGAAGAAGGGCTGCGGGGCGCCGAGCCGCGGCATTACGCTGATGCCACTTACCTTTACCACATGCACCACAGCGCCGGTCGTTTCGAAGAGCACGGACTGTTCGACCCGATCACCCACGCTCCGTCAGCGCTCCTGGTCGATAACGGACGCTTCGTTATGGAGTCGCTCCAGGAGGGCGGGCGGTTCCACACCGATGCCGGGCAAGGGACATGGACCCCGCAGAGCATGGCCTACGGTCTGGACGCCTTCCACGGGGTGGCCTACGCCTGGGTGCGCTGGAAGAAGCCCGGCGGAGCGGACGACATGGGGCTGCTCAGCGCCGAGCAGATGCGGGAGTGGTTCGGGCATGAGGTTCCCGAGGCGCTGATGGTGGCCCGTGACGCCGCGCAGGTCCTCGACGAGGCCTGGGATACCGGAGCGGGTACCTACGATCTGGGCGACGGGCCGGTTTGGGAGCTCGATGCCCTGGGGTCGTTGATCCGGGGCCATAAAGGACTCTACGAGCTACTGTACGTCTTCGGGGATGAAGAGGATCAGCGGCAGGCCGAGCGCTTGTTCGAACGCGCCGCGCGCCTGGTTGAGGCCGTGCTGGGCGAGGACGGGGTGGCCGAGCCCTGGGGGCTGCCGGCGCGGGTGCGCTTCGAGGATGGTCACGCGCTGGCGGACAGCGACCGTGTCGACGTCCAGGCGCAGTGGCGCTGGGTGCACCATCTTACCGGGGGGTTCGCGCTACTGCGCGAGAACGAGGGCACCAGCCGCTTCCTCGAGCGCCGGCGCCCCGGGTTGAGCGAGGAGATCGGTGCGGCCATTGACCGGCTCATTGAGGGCGCGCTGGTCCATCAGCTGATTGACGGTCGCGTCGTCGCCAGCCTCGATTACACCAGTGGCGAGGTGCGTGATCGTGACGCATCCGTGGAAACGCGTGCGGCTCTGGTCATGGGTCTGGGGAACGGCTACGCTGCCGGGGAGAGCTTTCCTGGGCCCGGGGACTGGGAAGAAGCGGATGCGCAGGCCGAAGAGCGGACCCGCGCCGTGTACGACGTCATCCTTGGGCATGGGCGGGGGCTCTCTGGTAGCATGACTGAGACACGATGACGCGCGAGAGTACTTAACGATGCAGGTAGCTAGTGAAAAGGTCGTCACTTTCGATTTCACCCTGACCGGGAGTCAGGGCGAGGTGATCGACCAGTCCCAGGGTGGCCATTTCGCCTACCTCCACGGGAGTCAGAACATCATTCCCGGGCTGGAGAAGGCACTGGATGGCAAGGCGCCGGGCGACGAGCTGAACGTCACCCTGGAGCCGGCCGAGGCCTACGGCGAGCGTGACGAGCGACTGATGCAGAGTGTCCCGAAGGAGGCGTTCCCCGAGGGGGCCGAGATCAACGTCGGCGAGCGTTTCCAGGCTCAGGGGCCGGACGGCAGCCCCATCCCGATTACCGTGGCCGAGGTCGGTGAGCAGGAAGTCACCGTGGATGCGAACCACCCGCTGGCCGGTGAGACCCTGAACTTCGACGTCAAGATCGTCGATGTTCGGGATGCCACCGATCAGGAGCTGGAGCACGGGCATCCGCATAACGACGCCGCGTAACCGCACCGGACCGGACAAGGCCGGTACGTAAAAAGGGCCGGTCCCGCTGCGCGGGGCCGGCCCTTTTTAATTGCGGACGGTGGCTGTGCCGGCTCAGACCCGGAACCGTCCGACCTGGTCGCGCAGGTCCTCGGCCAGCTGGGAAAGGCGCTGTGAGACCTGACCGGTATCCTGCACGGAACTGCGCGTTTGCTCGGCGGTATCGCTGATCAGCGTCAGGTTGCGGTTGACCTCTTCGGCAACCTGGGATTGCTGTTCCACCGCGCTGGCGACCTGGCTCGTCATGTCCTCGATCCGGGCAACCACCCGGGTGATCTCCTCGAGGGTACTGCCGGCAGCGGAGGCCTCCTCAACAGTGTTTTCGGCCTGCTCGCGGTTGCGCTCCATGGCCTGCACCGCTTCCTGGGTGCCGTTCTGGATGCCCTCGACCATCTCCTGGATGTCTCCGATGGAGTCTTGGGTCTTCTGCGCCAGCTTGCGTACCTCCTCGGCGACCACGGTGAAGCCGCGTCCGCTCTCGCCGGCACGTGCCGCCTCGATGGCCGCGTTGAGGGCGAGCAGGTTAGTCTGATCGGCGATGCCGCGGATGACCTCCAGGACTTGGCCGATGCGGGCGCTCTGCTCGTCGAGGGCGCGGATGGCATCGGCGGATTCACGGACATTGCCCGCCAGCCCATGAATGGCCTCGATGGTGCGGCCGGCCCCTTCCTGACCGTGTCGTGACTGCTGGCTCGCATCCCCTGCCGCGGTGGCCGTGTCTTGGGTGTTGCGGGCGATCTCGTTGATCGAGGCACTCATCTGGTTCATCGCCGTGGCTACCTCGGAGGTGCGCTCCTGCTGGTTCTGCACCCCTTGCTGGTCCTCGTCGGCGCTGCGCTGGAGCTGCTCCGTGGCCGAGGCCATCTGTGCGGCAGAGTCCTGAACGACGCGGACCATCTCCTGGATCTTGTCGACGAAGCGGTTGTAAGCGGCACCCAGCTCGGCGATTTCGTCGCGGCCATGGGCGTCGAGCCGCTGGGTGAGGTCGCCGTCGCCGGCCGCGATGTCCTCGAGGCCATTCACGGCGGCGCGCAGGCGGGCGGTGAGGTGGCGTGAAACCGCCGCGGCCAGGCCGATGGCGACGAGCAGGGTCACCGCCAGACTGCCCGCGGTGACCCGTGCGGCCTGTGCCTGCTGTGCCTCGGCCTGCTCGATGTGCCGGTCGCGCTCGGCCTCGAGGATATCGCGCAACTCGCCGAGCTGGTTCTGGAAGTTCTCGCGAATGGATCGGGCCTGTCCGTGGTAGAAGGCCTCGGCCTCATCAAAGCGGCCCGCCTCCTGCAGCTCGACGATCCGCTCACCGGCCTCGTGGAGCGCGATGTGTGGTTCCTCCAGGGTATCGACGGCCTGGCGCAGCTCTTCGCTGGCCGACTTGTAATGCTCCGAATCCTGATAGTCGTAGAACCACTGGCCGAAGGCGCAGGAGGTGAAATCGAGCTCCCCAGAGAAGGTCTCTTCGAGCAGGAGGCTGTCCGCCATGTCGTTGGTCCAACCCAGGTGGTCGACCTCGCGTTCAACGAGCATGGCTGACTGCTCCATGTACGCCATGGCTGCTCGGCTCTCGGTGGCTGTGTTCTGCAGGGCCGAGTGGGCAAGCAGGCCACTGACGGCCATGAGGATCACGATCAGGCCGAAGGAAAAACCGAGTTTGTAGCGCACGGGCCAGCTAGCGAGCATTGGATAGATCCTCTCCTTGCCGTGGGTGCCTCCTGCGCGAGCAGCGGCCGCCGGGCACATTACCACGCGAGCCGGAGCCGATCAGGGAGGTCCCGGATCATGCGCCAATGTGCCACGTTGTGATGCCGAGCGCCGCCAGTTTCCCCCTGCCGCGAGGGGTTGCGGGAGGGCGCTCGAATCTGGCGTAGTACAGGTGTCCGTAACGCCTCAGGGAAGAGGCGCGGGTGGGGTTGGTCGATGACGGCCTCCCAAGAAACCTCAGGGACGAGGGTAGAACCATGGATTCTAAGCGCAGGGATTCGGCCCGGGGGCGGGCCCCCGGGCGCACGGCCGGTTGGTCCGCCGTGCCCACATCGTTCCCGCTGATACCTCCTGAAACCAGGCGCGCCCTGTATCTAGGGGCCCTGCTGATCACGCTCGCCGGCCTCATCGCCGGGTGCGCACCCCGGCTCGAGCTCGACATGACTGCCGGGCCCCGGCTCAATCCCGGGCCGGGGGGGGAGCCGCTCCCGGTACTTCTGCGGGTCTATCAGCTCGATGACCGGACTGCTTTCGAGGAGGCCGAGCGGCCGGCGCTGGCCCGGGACGACGCGGCCGTGCTGGATGGCTGGCTACAGCGGCGCGAGCTGATCCTGCAGCCCGGTCAGCGCCAGGAAGTGCAGCTGGAGATGGATGACGAAGCCAGTTACCTGGCGCTGGCTGTCTTCTTCCTGGACGTTGAGGCCGAGCGCTGGCGCCTGCTGGAGCCGCTCCCGGACTCCTTCCTCGGGCTGCGTCCCGGTCAGCGGCTCACGCTCGCGCTGGACGGCGGTGCGCTCTGGGTGGGGCGCGACGCCGAGCGCAAACGGGCCGCCTGGCCGCGAGACGAGGCCACCGGGCAGCGGCGGTCGGCGGGGCGCTGAGATGGACACCACGGCACTGCTGCAAAGGCCGGTTTGGGCCGAGGGCGTGTTGCTGGGGCAGCAGCACTTTCAGTGCTGGGACCGCTATCTCGAAGCGGCCCAGGCATTCCGGCTGAGTGTCGCTACCCCCCACGCCTTCGGGTTGCTCAGCCTCGCGATTGAAGGCGGGCCCCTGGAACAGGGGGTCTTCCGGCTCCAGGCGTGCCAGGCCCTGCTGCCCGACGGGCGGTTGGTCGCCCACGGCCACGCTGATCCCCTTGAGCTGGATCTCGGCGGGTTGCCGGCGCAGGGAGGCGTCATCTATCTGACCTTGCCGCGGAATGATCGTGTCCGTGATCTGCCCGGTTACCGGGAAACCGGCGGCGGCGCCGCTTGGCGCCCCCGCTTTGCGGAGCTTGTCGATCACCATGACGAGCAGCGTGAACGGGAGGTCATGCTGGCTTCGCCGGAGTTGGCGCTGGGCGTGCAGCCGCCTTCCGGCGCCCGGGTGGGAGTGGCGGTGGCGCGGGTGGTCCCGGGTGAGTCCGCCGGCTTCCGGCTCGACCCGGACTTCCTGCCGGTGGCGTGCCGGCTGGACGCTGCAGACGGTTGGCAGGCGCTGCTCGGCCGCGTGACGGCCCGGGTGGAGAATCGCTGTGCCCGCCTGCGTGAGGAGCAGGGGGCGGCCGGCCGTGTCGGTGCGTTCGAGCCGGGAGAGGTGGCGCGACTGCTGCTGCGTCAGAGCCTTGAGCCGGCCGCCGGCGCCCTGCGCTCGCTCCGGGCCAATCCCGGCAGCCACCCCTGGCAGCTCTACGACACCCTGGCGCGTCTCATCGCCGCGCTCTGCGCGCTGGTCGAAGCTGCGTCGCCCGCGGAGATGGTACCGGTCTACGATCACCAGCGCCCGGAGGCGGTTTTTGCCGAACTGGAATCGGCGCTTGGGCACCTGCTGGATCAGGCCATGCCCCGTCAGACTCGGGGGATTCGTCTGGTGCGCGAGTCCGAGGCCGTGCTGGTTGCCGAAGGGGGTGAGGATCCCCTGGCCGAGGGGTGGACGTTCTTTCTCGCTGCGCGTCGGGATGCCGCGCCCGATGCCGGCTGGATCGAACGGCTCCCGGCGGATCTTCGCATCGGGACACGGGAGGCACTCGAGCGCCTGGTGGCCGCCGGGGCGGCGGGAGTCCGCCTGAGTCATTGCCCCAGGCCGCCCGGGCAGCTGCCGGTCAAGAGCGGTTACGAGTACTTCCGTCTGGAGCCGGCCGGCGACCATTGGGATCAGGTCCGGCGCGAGCAGACGCTGGCCGTCTATCGGCCGTCGGAGCTTGCCGATCTGCAGCTGGAGATGGTGGCCCTGTGCGAGGAGGTCTCCCCATGAGCGCCGCACCCGAAGAAGCGCGCCGGGGGGATCCGTCGCCGCTGGTCAATATCGCCGAACCGCTGCTGCTCGAGGCGGTGGCTCTGCGCCAGGGGTGGGGCGGAGTGGCCGGCGACGCAGGGATGCTGCGCGAGCGGGCCCGCCAGACACTTCGGCGCCTGCGTGAGCGGGGCCAGGCCGATGGGCTGGGCGGGGCCGCCCTGGCGGATGCTGAACTGGCGGTTACAGCATTTGTCGACGAGGCGGTGATCGCCTCGGCGCACCCGGAACGGGCGGCCTGGCTGGCGCAGCCGTTGCAAGCCGAGCGCCTCGGCGAGCGTTCCGCGGGCACCCAGTTCTTCGAGCGGCTGCAGGGGCCGCGGGAGCAGGCGCCACCGGATGCGGTGCTCGAACTCTACCTGGCCTGCTTGTGGCTTGGTTTCCAGGGTGTGCATGCGCTCGAGGAGCAGGCGCTGCTTGACGAATATCGACGGCGCCTGGGGGAGTGGCTGGGTGAAGGCCGAGCTGCTGGGGCTCTCCGCTCCCCTGTGCCACCTGATCCGGATGGAGAGGGGCACCGCGTAGGCTGGTTCTGGTCGGTAGTGGCCGCTCTGGCTCTACTACTGCTGGCTTACCTCCACGCCGGGATGCAGATCGAGCGGGCCGTCGGTACCGCCATGGAGGAGATCGAGGCCGCCCGCGAAGTCGTTCCGGAGGCTGCACCATGAGTGAGCCGGTGACGGTGGATGGGGCTGCCAGCGGGGCGCGGAGGCTGTCGCCCCTCCTACGCCGGCCGCTGGTGTGGTGGGCTTCGGTGGCGGTGCTGCTCGCTGCGGGGGCCGTCTGGTTCGGCCTGCCGCGGGTCGGCGTTGAAGGCGTGACGCTGCGATTGGCGGGTGTGCTGGCGTTGCTCGGGCTGGTCGGCGCCCTGCTCGGGGCGGTGGTGCTTGTTCGCGGCCGGAAGCGGGAACGACAGGTGCCGGGAGACGAAGCCCTGGCTTTGGCTGCGGCGATGGACCGGCCCCTGAGCCTGCTTGACCGTCCGACCGGAACAGTGTTCTTGGGGACCGCCGGTCGGTATCGCGTTCCCTGGTACCTGCTCATGGGAGCCGGCGAATCGGGAAAGAGCACTCTGATCCGCAGCAGCGGCCTGCATTTTCCCTACGACGACGATGAATGGCTGTGCGCCCGTGGCGAGGGAGGGACCGGGTGCTGGGACTGGTGGCTCACGGATTGCGCGCTCTTTCTCGATACGGCCGGGCGCTACACGACGGAGCCGCCCGAGCAGACAGGCTGGCACGATCTCCTGCGCCTGCTGCGCCGCGCTCGGCGGCGTCGCCCGGTGGACGGGGTGCTGGTCACGCTCTCCGCCGACGAGTTGAGTGCCCTGGATGCATCGGGCCTGAGGCGCCGTGCCCGGGTGCTTCGAGAGCGCCTCGCCGAACTCGAGCTCCGTCTGGGGGTCCGGCCACCGGTGCTCCTGATCGTGACCGGGCTGGATCGCCTCTCCGGCTACGAGGCCTTTTTGACAGCTGCCGGGGGCGGGGCGTGGTCCGGGCCCTGGGGGGTTGCAGCGGCGGACGCCGAGAGCGACCCGGGTCGGGCGGCGGAGCGGTTGCAGGCTCAGGCCGAGGAGGCCCGTCGGGCGGTGATGGCCACCTCCGCCGGGGAGCGGGATGCGACCGGGGTGTTCGCTTTCGCCGCCGAAATGCGCGCAATCACCGGACCGCTGGCCGATCTCCTGCGCCTGCTGCAGCGCCGTGACCCTTACCGTCGCCCGCCCGCTGTGGAGGCGGTGTATCTCACCGGCAACGCGCCCGGGCAGCCGAGCTTGTCCCCGGGGCTATTCACCGAGGGCGTCGTGCCGCTGGCGAAGCGGCTGCGCCCGACACCTTCGCGACGATTTCGCAGACGTCTTGTGCAGGCGGCGCTGTTTACCTGTGTTCTCGGGGGCGTTGCGCTGTTGGCCTACGGCACCGCTGAGCGGTATCACGACCGTCTCGCCCAGAGTGCCGCGGTCGCGGAGGGCGCGGCTGCCGTGGCCGAGGCGATGGCGGCCGGAGACCGACACCCTGGTGCGGCATTGGAGGCGGTCAACCGGCTTCAGGCGCTTGAGGACAAAATCCGGGGGGAGTCCGGGGCGGAGCGCGAGGTGGTCCTGGCGCTGGATCCCGGTCGCAGCAGCATCGCCGAATTGCAGGCGCGCTTGCAGACGCTGCTGATCGATGTGGCGGGAGAGAAGCTGCTGCCGGAGGCCTTGCAGGTACTACAGCTGGAACTCGAGGGCTTCGTCGACGAGTGGCCGGCCCTGGAACCGTCGGAGCGTGCGGCGCGCCGTGATGCGTATCGCGAGGCGCTGGCGGTCTGGCTACGGCTATCCGGCGAGCAGGTGCCCATCGGGGACGACCGGGCTGCCTGGCTCCTGGCGCGCCTGGTCGCCGCTGAGCAGGGGCTCGCGACGCCAGGGGTGGACGGACCGCTGGCTCGGGGACTCAAACGGGCGCTGGCCGATCGGTCGCAGCGGGTCGCTGCCCGTGGCCGCGTCGATACAGCGGCGGAGCGCCGCCTGGTGGAACAGGCGCGGGAGCAGCTGCGTACCCCGCCGCGGCCGGAGGCGATCAAAAGGCGCCTGCTTGCAGAGGCGGCCATTGATCTGCCGCCTCTGACCCTGGAGGCGATGGCCCCCGGAGGTGCCTCGGCTGTCTGGGTGGCTCAACGGCCGGTTGCAGGCGTCTTCCGGGGCGAGGCATGGGGAAACCGGCTGCAACCGGCGCTGGAAGAGCATCTGGATGCGCTGCGGCGGCCGGATCCCGTTCTGGCCCGCGGTGAGGCGGAGGCGCTCCGACCGGCACAGGCGCGTGCCCTGGCAAAGGCCGTCGAGGCCCGCTACCTGCGCGCCTTCGTGGATTACTGGCTGGAATGGTTCGAGGCGTTGGAGTGGCGCTCGGCGGAGGGCGTGCGGGAGCAGGTCGTGCAGCTGGAGAAGGCGGTCGAGGGCGGGGCGCTGGCGGCTCTGCTCGAGGGTGTTCATGGCCAGTTGACTGCGCACGCGGACGCGGATCCGGTGGCGACGCTGGGTCAACAATTGGGGCGTTCGCTCGGCCGCTATCGACACGATCCGAGGGGCCGGGAACTGCTGACGCTGGTGGCACCCGACGACGACGGAGAGGTTCCGCCGCTGGCCGAGGTCGGGGTGGCGCTCGGCGCAGCGGCCGATCAGCTCGAGGCACTGGCCTCCGCGGCGGATCCCGGGGAGGAGGCGCTGAAGCGGGCCGCCCTGGCCCTGAGAGGGGACGAGGAGCGCTGTTCGCTGCGTGCCGCGGAGGGCGCCTTCCGCCAGGCCGTACAGGCCGCTTCGGGGCCCGTGCAGCGAGCGCTGGAGCCGCTGCTGCTTGGAGGTATCGACGCCGCTTGGTTGCAGGTGCGGGCGGAGGCCGCCGCGGAGCTTGAGGAGCGTTGGCAGGTCGAGGTGCTCGACGTCTACCGCGACCGCCTTGCCGGCCGGTTCCCGCTGGAGGCCGACGGCGCCGATGCAGCCCCGGGCGACTTCGAGGCCTTCTTCGCGCCGGAGCGGGGCACCCTCTGGGTATTCAAAACTGAGGAAATGGCGCCGTTCCTGCGCGGTGCCGATGGTCAGGGCGGTGAGCGGCGTTGGCGGGGTGCCGGGCTGGGCATCGCGGCCGAGGTGACGAAGGCCCTCGACGCTGCCGCCCGGATCCGGGACGGGCTCTTTGATGAATCCGGTCAGGCGCAGCTGCGCTATCGCGTGTCGCCGGTTGCCAACGCTGACCTGACCGACATGCGCTGGGAGTCGGAAGGCGAGACGCTGCGCTATCGCAACGGCCCCCCGGTTTCGGTGGACCTGAGTTGGTCGCCGTCCTCGCCAGAGCCCGGGCGTATTGCCGCTGTCTCGGCACACGATGGTGCGATGCGCGATGTTGAGGCTGACGGCCCCTGGGCCCTGTTCCGCTTGCTGAGCCGCGCCGATGAGCGCGAGCGGCTCCGCTCCAATGCCGTTCGGGCGCGCTGGGCCCTGCACGACGGACGGGAGGTTTCGCATCAGGCGGTGGAGTTCGTGCTGCGGACCGAGCGCAGCACGCCGTTGCTCCATTGGGGTGATCTGACCCGCTTTCGGCTGCCTGCCCGGTTGATCGAGAGGGAGGGGGCGTGAGCGACGAGTGGCAGACCGAAGCGCCCGAACATGCACTGGGACTGCCGGGGCGCGTCCTCGCGGCTTTGCCCGGGGCGGAGGCGTGCGGACAGGATCCCCGCCACGGTGAGCGGTTCGGGCGTCTGCGCGAGGCGGTTGAGCGCCCGGGCGGGGTGGAGTTCTCCGCGGTAGCCGAGGAAGCCGTGGCTCTGCTCGAGCACGAGGCTAAGGATCTGCGCGTGCTCGGTTATCTGTGTCTGGCTGAGCTCCAGGCGCGCGGGGTTCCAGGGTTCCGCGCCGCGCTGGCGGCACTCCACGGTTGCCTGGTCGCATTTGGTGAGCGGCTCCACCCGCAGCGGGACAGTGGCCGGCGGGCGGCGATCGAGTGGCTCTGCGGGGGACGCATGCTGGCGCTGCTTGACCGGGCTGACGGGCGCGAGGATACGGATCAGCTCCGGGGGTTGGAGGTCGAGCTCGCGCGGCTTGGGGCTGAACTCGAGCGATGGTGGGCCGATCCGCCGGCCTTGCGGCCGCTGCGCGACTGGGTGGAGGCGCAAAAAAACGTCGTCGCGGTGTCCGCCGAGCGGGCTGCGCCGGAGGCACGGGAGCAAGCAGGTGATGACCGTGTGGTGCGCGGTCCAAGTAGTGGACAGGAGCTGGCCAGGCAGTTGCGGGAGGCCGTGGAGTACTTGCGCGGCGAGGGCGAGTGGTTGGCGATGGCCGCCCTGGCTCGGGCCTGGCGTTGGGGGCGGCTTGCGCCGCTGGGGGCCGCCGAGGGGCGTCTACGTATCGAACCGCCCCGCCAGCCGGCGCTGACGGCGATGCGCACCCACTTCGCCGAGGGATCCTGGGAAGCGGCGTTCCTGGCTGCCGAATCAGTCTTCCTGGAGCCGGGCGGACACCTGCAAATGGAGATTCAGGCCGTCGCCGAGCGCTCGGCAACGGCGCTCGGGCGTGACGACATCGCCGGGTATATCCGGGCGGCCGCCGCGGAGTTGCTCCGGCGCCAGCCGGATCTGCCCGAAATGCGCTTCAGCGATGATAGCCCGCTGGTGCCTCCTGAGCAGATCGCCTGGGTTAATGAGCGCCTTGAGCCGGCGGAGGGGCCGGGTCGCCGCGAGGCCGATTACGCGCCCGTGGAGCTCGAGGAAGTGCTCGCGCTGACGCGCCGTGAAGGGCTCACGGCGGGGCTGCGCCGGATCGACGCCAGCCCGTCTCGCACCGGACGTGAACGTTGTGCGCGGGAGGTGATCCGGGCCCGTCTCTGCCTAGATGCCGGTTACCCCGGCCTGGCCCGAGCACGGCTCGAAGCGCTGGAGGCCGAAATCGAACACCGCGGGCTGGAGGAGTGGGATCCGGATTCGGCGCTGGCCGTTTGGCGGGTGCTGGCGCTGGTCCTGCGGGCGAGTGAGCGCGACGGTCAACTGGAGTCCGAGCAGGCGCGGCGACGTCTGCTCGACCTGCGCCAGCGAGTGGCGCGTATCGACCTGGAGGCGGCGATCGCCTTCCCCTGACCGGAGCGTGACAGCTCCGGTGGAGTCCATCGATGCCAAGGAGCAGGCCATGGAGAGCTTTCAACAGGAAGTGCCGAAGTCGCGGGTGAACATCACCCTCGATGTGGAGACCGGGGATGCCCGCAAGACGCTGGAGCTACCCCTGAAGATGCTGGTCCTGGGCGACTTCAGCAACGGTCAGGCCAGTGGCCGGCTGGCTGAGCGTGAGCGGGTCCCCATCGACCGGGGCAATCTTGACGCCGTACTCGGTGATCTCCATCCGTCGCTGCAGGTGACCGTGCCCAACACCTTCCGTGCGGATGGCTCGCAGATCCGGGTGTCGCTGAGCTTCGACGGTTTTGATGCCTTCACGCCCGAGGCCGTGGCGCGCCAGATCCCCCAGGTGAACAACCTGCTGGCGATGCGCAACCTGCTCAAGGATCTCAAGTCCAACGTCCTTGACAACGCCCGTTTTCGCCGTGAACTCGAGCGTATCGTGCAGAACCAGCAGGAGCTCGAGGGGGTGATGGGCGAGCTCCAGCAGATTGCTCCCCTACAGACCGGCGAGGGCGGCGATCATGGCCCATCGGGGGCGGCGACGGACACCGATGGGGAAGGGCAGGAGTGAGCCATGACGGAGCAGACCGAGAACAGCGCCGAAGCCGCCCCCGAGGCGAGCTACGCCCGCCTGTGCCAGCTTGCCGAGGTCGAGCCGGTCTCCGGGGCCCTTGAGATCGCGACCTTTCAGGACTCCGCGGTCATGGCCGACATCCCCTCGGAAAGCCGTTTGACCGCGGCGTTGCAGGTCTTTCTCGATTTGGCCAGTCAGGATGCCGAGCTGGTCGAGCGTATCGACAAGGCACTGCTCGACGAATATATCGCCCGCATCGATGCCGCGGTGAGCGAGCAGCTCGACGCCGTCCTTCACCACCCGGAATTCCAGCGCGTCGAAGCGGCCTGGCGCAGCCTGCGCTTCCTGGTCGAGCGCAGTGACCCGAGGGCGAACATCAAGCTGGAACTGCTCGACGTCTCCAAGGAGGAGCTGGCCGGGGAGCTCGAGGATGTTACGGACATCACCCAGTCGGGCCTGTATCAGCACGTCTATGTTCAGGAGTACGACACCCCGGGTGGTGAACCGCTGGCCGCCATGGTCTCCAATTACGAGTTCGACTGCTCAGCGGCGGATATCAATCTGCTCACGGAGGTGTCGCGGATCGCGGCAGCGGCCCATTGCCCCTTCCTGGGAGCCGTTGGCCGGGACTTTTTCGGCAAGGCCTCCCTCGACGAGGTGGTGCGAATTCCGGACATCGCCAGCTACCTGGACAAGGCCGAATACGCTCGCTGGCGAGGCTTCCGGGACACCGAAGATGCCCGTTACGTCGGTCTAACCTTGCCCCGGTTCCTGCTGCGCCTGCCCTATGGGCCAGACAACCCCACTCGCGCCTTCGGCTATCGGGAAAACGTCACCGGGCCGGACCACGACCGCTACCTCTGGGGCAATGCCGCTTTCGCCTTCGCCGCCAACATGGCGCGTTCATTCAAGGCCCACGGCTGGACGGTCAACATCCGCGGACCGGAGTCGGGTGGCAAGCTGGAGCAGCTGCCGATTCACGTCTTCGATCTCGGGCGCGGAGCACAGACCAAGACCCCCACTGAGGTGCTGATCTCCGAGAACCGCGAGCTCGAGCTGGCCGAGGCCGGCTTCATACCGTTGAGCTTCTACAAGAACAGCGACTACGCCTGCTTCTTCTCGGCCAACTCGGCGCAGCGCCCGGCCCGTTATAGCAGTCCGGCGGCCACGGCGAACGCCCGGATCAATGCCCGGCTTCCGTATATCTTCCTGGTCTCCCGCCTGGCCCACTACCTGAAGGTCCTCCAGCGGGAGAACATCGGTTCGGCCAAGAGTCGGCAGGATCTGGAGAACGAACTCAACGACTGGCTGCAGGGGCTGGTGACCAAGATGCAGAATCCCGACCCCGATCTGGTGGCCACCCGTCCGCTGCGCGAGGGGGCTGTCGAGGTCGAGGAGGTCCCCGAGAACCCCGGTTTCTACCGGGTCAACATGTCGGTCATGCCGCACTTCCAGATCGAGGGTATCGACCTGAAGCTCTCGCTGGTGTCGCAGCTGCCGACCTAAAACCGCCAAGGCTCAAGGAAGAGGAGGCGAAACCATGGCGATTCCCGCTTACATGTGGCTCAAGGACGATCAGGGCAACGAGATCGAGGGTTCGGTCACCGTCACCGACCGCGAGGGCAGCATCGAGGTACTCGGTTTCGAGCACGAACTGCGCATCCCCACGGACAGCGACACGGGGGCCCTGACCGGCACGCGCAAGCACGAGCCCTTCGTCTTCACCAAGGCCTTCGATGCCGCTTCGCCGTACCTGTACAAGGCGTGCAGCAAGGGGCAGACGCTCGAGGAGTTGGTGCTGAGCTGGTACCAGATCGATGAATCGGGCAACGAACAGGAATACTTCCGGCACACCCTGAACGACGTGAAGATCACCTCGGTCCGCCCGGTGATGCATAACGTCAAGGAGGCCGACAAGGAGCGCTTCCCGCACATGGAGCAGGTGGCGATCCGCTACGGCCGCATTACCTGGGCCTACGTGGACGGAAACATCGAGTTCTCGGACTCCTGGACGGAGGCCCGCTGAAGGGTCGGGAGCGCACGCCGGGGCCGCTGGCCCCGGCCCGGCTCGGGAGGTAGAACGTGACCGAAGGGTTGCTCGATGTGCTTGAGGGTGTCGGCGGGCGCACAGCCCGCCCTGCCCGGGCGGGCCGGCACAACCGCCGCTCGAGTGTTGCCCGGCACATACTCCGGCTGCTTGGGGCGCGCCGCGGTCGCCCGGCGCACCTGGCCGGATACGGTCTGCCGGATCTGTCGTCGCATTACCACGATCTGGACGGTGCCGCTGCGTGCCTGGCCGAGGCTGCCCGCGAGCTGGTTCCACGCTATGAGCCGCGTGTGGCGAGGGTGGCGGTCCGGGCGTGGCCTGCACCGGTGGATGCGGGCTACGTGCTGGGGTTGCGGTTGTATGCGCAGCTTCACTGCGGGGATGGGGTGACGCTGGAGTTGGCGGTGGACGGGAACGCCGCCGTGCATCTGCTGAACGGAGATGAAGATGGATCTGAGGCGTGCGTTTGAGCAGGAGATGCGCCGGCTGAGTGAGGCCGGCGCGGCCTTCGCCCGGGCCTTCCCGACGGAGGCGCGCATGCTCGGTTTGGAAGATCCCAACGATCGTGATCCGTATGTGGAGCGACTCCTCGAGGGAGTCGCCTTTCTGACGGCCGGTGTCCACGCCGAGCTCGCCGCCGGGGTCGAGGATCTCCATCAGCAGCTGCTGCACCTGGCTGCCCCGGAACTGGCCGAGCCCTGGCCCAGCGCCACGGTGCTGGCGTTCTCGGCGGATGATGCGGTGGTCGAGCCCGTAGCGTTGCCGAGAAACACTGAGGTTTGGTCGGCCACCGAGTGTGCCGAAGGGGTGGCGATTCCCTTCGTGACGCTTGCGGCCGGAACCGTCGAACCCATCGAGGTCGAGCGCGCCGAGTGGTTGCCGGGTGACGAGGGCGGCAGCGAGGTGCGCTTGGTGCTTCGATTCTCGAAAGCCGACGCTGGAGCGCCCGAGCCGCCGGCGAACCTGCCTCTGTTCATCGACGCCGAGGCGGGTCTCTGGGAGCGCCTGCGTGCGGCCCTGCTGCACGGCACCCGCCGGGTGCGGATTAGCCGTGGTGACGGGGAGCCGGGGCGGATCATCGGCGGTGGAGAACTGCTGACCCCGTGGCCGGTGGCGGGTGTCCAGGCGGGGGCGGGCGAGCCGATCGTCGCCGCTCTGGACCACTTTCGGTGTTTCTTTCTGGCCCGGCCGCTGCTCGCTTTCATCCAACTGAGGGGGTTGGACGGGGTGGAACTGCCGGCAGGGAGTCAGCGCCTGGAGGTGCGTTGCGAAATGAACTGGCCTGCGCCGGCTGCCGCGGCGGGGGTGCAGCAGCTGCTGCGTGCCAATTGCCTGCCGGCCGTCAACAGTGGGTCCGCCGAAGCCGAAGCGCAGTGGATCGAGGGTGGCCCGGGGCCTTATAGCGTGTGCAGTGACGCCGATGGCCCTGGCTGCCGCATCGTCCACCAGGTGCTCGACTTGCGTTTGCGGGAGGCGAGCAGTGGACGAGTTCATGTGTATCAACCGCCCTGGCAATCCGGGCTGGACCCGGAGCCGACTGGGATGTTCCGGGTCCAGCGTCGCCAGCAGGGGGGCGGCGAGGATGTGGCCGTGCGCCTGGACGCCCCGGCGGGTCCGGGTACGCTCGGGGCCCGGGTGCGGTATTCGCACGGCGATCTGCCGCGGCGCTGCCTCGGCCGGGGCGACGTCAAGCAGCCGGGGACGGGGGTGCCTGACGGGGTGGCGGTGACCAACCTGCGGCGGCCGAGTCGTTTCCAGTGGGCCGCTCTGGAGGTCGGCCGGTTCCAGGCGTTGTCCCGTCTGATTCGGGGCGATGCGGAACGATGGGCGACCCGGGAGGGCATTTTGGAACTGGTCGCTGCTCTGGCGGATGCGCCGAACAGCGCGGCGGCCGAGGCCTGTCGGGCCGCGTTGCGCGATGTGACCTGCCGCCCGACGGTTCGGGTTCGGCAGGGCGTGGTAGAGACGGGGCTGCATGTGGTCCTGGAGCTCGACCCGCGACCGTGGCGGGACCCGGGTGAGGCGTATCTCTTCGCGGAGGGGGTTTATCGGGTGCTGGCCGCCTGGGCGCCTCTGGATCGGTTCGTGGTCTTGGGGTTGCGCCTGGAGACCGGCGATGAGGTCGCGCAGTGGCCACGGAGCTGAAACCGGCGGAGTCCGCCGTGGCGCGGGTCGTGACCCGGGGCGCGAGGCTGGGGCTGCGGGAGGCAGTCTGGCAGCTCGAGCAGGCCGGCCTGTCGGCGCTGGGTGCTGGCGAGTCCGGTCCGGGGTATCGCATCGAGCCGGCGGCCGAATGGACCTTCCCGGCAGCTGAGATCCGGCGCTGTCGGCGGGTCGGTGACCGGCGGGTCGTGATCGAGGCCAACGTGCTGGCCCTGCTCGGGGCGGAAGCGCCGCTACCTGGCTACTGGCTGGAGTTGGCGGCGCGCGAGGATCCCGTCGGTGAGCGGATCCGTTCCCTGCTGCGCACGCTGAATGCCTCGGTCTATGCGGGGTTGCTGGCGGGGTGGCGGGCGCTGGACGGGCCAGCGTCGTCCGCTCCTTGGGCACAATCCCTGGCGGCTCTCGGAACCGTGCCGGAGCGGGGGCTGGGCGGCCTCGATCTGCACCTGGCCCGACGTCCGAGCCGTGCCGGCCTGCGTTGCCTGTTGCAGCGGGTGATTGGGGAGCAGCGAGTGGCAGTGGCGGACCGGCAGCCGGTCGCGCAGCGGCTTGACGAGCGGCCGCTGGGCGGCGGACAGGCGCCGCGGCTGGGCGATGGTTGGGGGCTGGGCGGCGTTGCGATGGTCGCCGGCGGGCTCGTGGGTGTGCGGGTGGGGCCGGTGCCCCCGGCCACTGCGTCGGCGCGGGTTGAACAGGCCCGCGCCAGGCATCTCGGGGCGTGGTTGCGCCGCTACCTCGGGCCGGTGGCGCAGGTCCGCGCGCGCATCATCGCCGCCCCGGGCCGGTTGCCTGCGTGGTACCTCGGCGCGTCCGCGCCCCTCGGCGCGGCCACGTGGGTCGGCGAGTGGGCGGCTCGGGAGACGTCCTTGCCGTTCCCGGTATCGGTGTCGGCGGCTCCCGAGGCGAGAGCGAGAGGAGAGCGGAGATGATCAGTCATACCATGGAAGGCAAAGGCGCTGGACACGCCCTGTTCGGGATCCGACTCCCCGGAGTGGACCCGGCAGCGCTGCAGGTCGAACGGGTTGTCGGCCAACAGGCCCTGGAGGGCCTTGATCGCCTCGAGGTACGGGTGCGCGGTCCGATCGGGGATGAGGCCCACGGGTGGCCCGGGCAACTCGTGGCGGTCACCCTGGGGCAAGGGGATACCGCGCAAACCGTACATGGGTTTGTCAGCGAGGTGGTCCTGACCGGTGATGGCCCAGGACCGAGGGTGGCCAATCTGACCGTGCGCTCGCCGCTTTATCCGCTGACCGGCTCGTTCCGTCGTGCGGTCTATCGGAATTGCTCGGGGGTGGAGATCGCCCGCGATCTCCTGGACGGTGCCCTGCCCGGTGGCGTGTCCGTCGCGGTGGGCGTGGAGCGCTCGCTGCCGCAACGGCCTCTGGTGGTTCAGGGCGCTGCGGATGACCTGGCTTTCCTCGGCCGGGTGCTGGCCCGGGATGGCTGTTTCGCGGTGGTCCGGGATGCCGGAGGACGGGCTGAGGTGCGCCTCGTCGACCACCTGGCGCGGGCCGGTCTGGAGGATGTGGGGTTGGCGTGGTGTGCCAGCGGCGGACCGACGCCGCCCACGCGGGCGGTCATCTGGGATGTTGCTCATTGTTGCAGCCTGCAGCCAGGGCAGGTGCGGGTGGGCGGTTTCGATCCGGCGTTGCCCGATGGCAGCCGTGATGCCACGGCGGGCGGCGAACGGCATCGGGCGGCCGATCCGCTGCTTGGGCTCTACGGAGTTACCGCTGGCGGCGAGGCGGCCCATGCGGAGTGGGCAGAAGGGGTGCGCCAGGCGGCGGAGGTGCGGCGGCACCGGGTCGTGGCGGGTGTGGGGACCCCGGTGCTGCCCGGGATGCGGGTGGTGATTCGCGGGCACCCGGAAGCCGCCCTGGACGGCGTTTACTGGGTGTACAACGTCGAGCACGAGGGCGATCAGAGTGCCGCCATCCACGGTGGGGGCGGCGTGGACCGGGTGGATTACCGCGGGCGGGTGGAGCTCCTGCCCCTCGATGCGGGCTATCGACCAGCGCCGGTCTCCCCGCCCGCCGTCCCCGGCGTAACCGTGGCACGCGTGGCTGGCGGTGACCCGGGGCGCGCGGAACTCGACGAGGCCGGGGCGTACCGGATTCGCCTGGCCGATGAGCCCGAGTCAGACGGTACCCCGCAGGCCGCCCCGCCCGGACCGCCGGTCTGGGCGGTTCAGCCGAGCGCCGGTGCCGACCATGGCCTCCACCTGCCGCTGCTACCCGGTACCCGCGTGGCGGTCGCGGGGTTGCATGGCGATCTTGAGCAGCCGGTCATCCTGGGGGCCCTCAGCGGTCAGGACCAGCCGGGCCCAGTGAGCAGCGACAACTCCCACCAGCACCTAATCGAGACCCCGGCCGGGCAGCGATTGCTTCTTGATGACCGGCCCGGGGCCGAGCGCGCGGAACTGGCGGTGGGCGAGGCGGCCCGGTTGACCCTGCAGGGGCGCGAGGATGCGCCGGGCGCCGCGCTCGAAGCCCCCGACGGTTGCCTGGAGTTTGCAAGTGGTGGCGAGCAGCGTCTGCGCAGCGGCGGCGATCAGCGGCTCGATGTGGCCGGGACCTATCAGGTGAAGGTCGAGGAGAGTTGTCACCTCGAGACGGAGAACGGGACATTGCGCTGGTTCGCCGGGGAGACCCTGCGCCTGGAGACTGGCCAGGGGGATCTGCTCCAGGAGGCCGCGGAAGGGGAGGTGGGCCTGGAAGCGGCGCAGGCGGTATCGCTGGATGCCGGCTCGGGGTTGCGGCTGGTCACCCGGCAGGGAGACGGCGACTGGCGCTGTGAAGGGGGAGCCCTGCACCTGGAGGCGGCCGGCGATGTCACCCTGGTGAGCACCGGCGGCGGGCGTCTGCAGGTCGGCGACGGGTTCGGTTTGCGCGTCGAGGACAGCGGTGAGGTCCGCCTGGAAGGGCAGCGGATTGAGCTCAGCGCCGACGAGGTGGTGATCGCCGCCGCCTGCATCGAGGAGGGGCGCTGATGGGGGCCGTGCCGCAGCCTCGTCCGTGGGCCGAGCTGGAGCTGGAAGGGAAATGCCACCCGCTGCGGGAGCTGTGGGGTGAGGAGATGCTCTCGCAGCCCTTTCGTTTCCGGGTCGCGGGGTACACGGCAGCGGGGGATCGGGGAGGGGGCGCTGGGGCCCCGGGGTGCACGGTTCGGCTGCGTTGGGGGGATGGTCTCGGTGGTTGGCGCTGCCTGGCCGGGCAGCTGACGGCTTGGCGGCGTGGGTCCGGCGCCGGAGGGGAGCGCGATCGCTTCGAAGCCGTCATTGAGCCGCGCCTGGCGCGGTTGGGCCTTGGTGGGGCCCACCGGTTCTTTCCCCGGATCAACCTGGAGGAGCTGACCCGTTGCTGGCTCGCGGGCGTCGGCTATGCGTGGGCCGATCCAGTCTGGCGGGTGAGTGAGGCGCCGGCGTGGCGACGGCAGGTGCTGCAGGCCGGGGCAAGCGACCTGCTCCTGTTGCAGCGACTCTGGGCACAGGCCGGCGTGACCTTGGCTTGGCAGGACGGGGTCCATGAGCGCCCGCTGTTGACCGACACGGCCGCAGGGTTTCCGCAGGCGGATGGGGCGCTGCGCTTGCCAGGGGGCGGGGCCGGCCCGGGCCTGACGGAGCCGGGTTGGTGTGTGCGGTTGCAGGAGACCGGCTCGCCGCGGCCGGTGCCGCCCGGGCTCGACGATGCGGTGGCGGTGCATCTGGCCCGTATGCGGCGCCAGGCGCAGGCAGCCCGGCGACGGTGGCTGGCGCTAGCGACTCGGCAGGTCGGGCCGCGTGCCGGGTTGCGGACGCCAGTGCTGGTGGTCGGGGAGGGTGGCGACCGCGAAATCGCGGACTGGGGTCGCTGGTACCTGATTACCCGGGTCCGTCACAGCCTCTGGTGCGAGGACGATACGGTTGCGGATGCAGCGCTCTTCGGGTACCGGGCCGAGCTTGAGGCGGTGCCGGAGGTTGTCGGTGCCACGGCGCTGCCGTACAGACCGCCGGAGCCGGCCCAGTTCCCCCTGCGTCAGCCGGTACCGGCACGGATTTGCACCGATGGTGGTCGGTTGGTGGCCGGGGATGAGCGGCGCAGCGGGTTGGATCTGCCCGAGTCCGTGGTGCGCCTGCTGCCTTTGCCGCGCGGCGGGGGCCGCAGTGGTTGGCACGCACCGCTGGTCGACGGGGAGCGGGTGCTGGTGACCTGCCTGGATGGCGATCCGGACGCGCCGGTGATCCTCGGCAGCCTGCCGGTCTCCGGTCAGCGGCATCCCGCCATCGAAAGCGGTGGCCGTGTGGCGGCCTACGCTACGCGCGCCGGCCGCGGGGTGTTCTTCCCCGGGGCCGGAGACCGTGGGGACAGGCACTCCGCCGGTGCGGTGCTCGATGCCGGGGATGGCGGGGCGAGGGCGCTTGCGGTCAGGGGTGGTGCGGACCACGGGCACCGTGTGGCGCTGGATGCCGGGGCGGGGCCGCTCGAGCTCCTTGCCGGTCCAGGAGGCCTCCGCGAGCGTGCCGGTGCCCGGCGCCGTGAACGGGTTGGTGGGAGTCGGCGGGTTTCGGCGAAGTCCGGGGTCGCCGGTCGGAGCGAACGGGCAACCGCCGTGCAGGCCACCGGGCCGGTACGCCTTGGCGGTGCCGGCGGGGTGGCGGCCCGCTCCGGTCGGGATTTGCACCTGCGGGCTGGCGACACGCTTCGGGTTCTGGCCGGCGACGGAACCCGGCTGCGGACCCGGCGCGGCGATGGCGACTGGCAGGTGGAGCGTGGCGATCTACGCCTGGTGGCGGGCGGGGACGTGTCCCTGCGAAGTCGGAACGGGACGGTGACCCTGCGTAACGCATCCGGGTCGGCAGGCATCGCCGTGGATGCAGATGGCGTGATCCGGATCTGGGGGTGGCGGGTGGTGCTCGACGCCGAGGACGCGCTGCGCCTCGACGCCGAGGTCCACTACCGGGGCGGCAGCAGTTAGCTGGCCCGCTTGTGACGCTTGCGCTCGCTCTCGGTGAGCAGGCGCTTGCGCATACGGATGGATTCCGGGGTGATCTCGACGAGTTCGTCGTCGTTGATCAGCTCCAGCGCGTACTCCAGGGTCAGCTGCATGGGCGGAGTGAGGATGACGTTCTCGTCGCTGCCGGCTGCCCGGACGTTGGTCAGCTCCTTGGCTTTGAGCGGGTTGACCGTCATGTCGGCATCGCGACTGTTCAGGCCGATGAGCATCCCCTCGTAGACCGGGTCGTTGGGCGAGACCATCAGGCGTCCGCGCTCCTGCAGGTTGAACAGCGCGTAGGCGACCGCCTTGCCGTCGTTGCCGGAGATCATCGCCCCCTCGCGGCGTTGGCCGACTTCCTTGTCGCTCCGGGGACCGTAGTGATCGAAGACGTGGGTGAGGATGCCGGTCCCGGAGGTCAGGCTCATGAAGTCCGTCTGGAAACCGATCAGGCCCCGCGCCGGGATGGTGTACTCGAGGCGGACGCGTCCGTTGCTGTCGACCTGCATATCCTGCAGGCGGCCGCCGCGCTCGTTGAGGGCATCGATGACCGCGCCCTGGTGGTCGCTTTCGATGTCGGCGACCAGGTGCTCGTAGGGCTCTTCGGTGCGGCCGTCCTCGCCGGTGCGGGTGATGACCGCTGGACGGGAGACGGCGATCTCATAGCCCTCGCGGCGCATGTTCTCGAGGACCACCGACAGGTGGAGGAGCCCGCGGCCGGAGACGTGGAAGCGGTCCGGGTCGTCGGTGGCCTCGACGCGCAGGGCGACGTTGGACTTGAGCTCACGGTCGAGGCGCTCGCGGATCTGGCGGCTGGTCACATATCGTCCCTCGCGGCCGGCGAACGGCGATTTGTTGACCTCGAAGCCCATGCTCACCGTCGGTTCATCCACGGTAAGCGCCGGCAGCGCCTCCACCTGCTGCGGGTCGCAGAGCGTGTCGGAGATGTCCAGCGGGTCGATGCCGGTGATCGCCACCAGGTTGCCCGCGTCGGCGGATTCGATCTCCACCCGCTCCAGGCCGAGGAAGCCGAGCAGGGTCTGGATCCGTCCGCTGCGCTGGTTCCCCTCGCGGTCGACCACGGTGACCGTAGTACCCGGTGTGACGTGGCCCCGTTTGATCCGACCGATGCCGATCTGCCCCAAGTACTTGGAGTAGTCCAGGGTCGTGATCTGCATCTGGAAGGGGCCGTCGCTGTCGACCTGCGGGGGACGCACCTGGTCGACAATAGTCTGGAACAACGGCGTCATATCACCGCTATCGATACTCGGCTCCTCGCCGGCGTATCCGCCCAGAGCCGAGGCGTAGATGACCGGGAAATCCAGCTGTTCTTCGGTGGCGCCCAGGTCCGCGAACAGGTCGAAGGTCTGGTCGATGACCCAGTTGGGTCGTGCGCCGGGCCGGTCGATCTTGTTGACCACGACGATCGGCTGGAGCCCGAGGGCGAAGGCCTTCTCGGTAACGAAGCGCGTCTGCGGCATCGGCCCGTCCTGGGCGTCGACGAGCAGCAGCACGGAGTCGGCCATGGAGAGCACGCGCTCGACCTCGCCGCCGAAGTCGGCGTGGCCTGGGGTGTCGACGATGTTGATCCGGTACCCCTGCCAGTCGATGGCGGTGTTCTTGGACAGGATGGTGATGCCCCGCTCGCGCTCGAGGTCGTCGCTATCCATGACCCGCTCGGCGTCGCCGCCGCGGGCGTCGAGGGTGCCCGACTGCTGGAGCAGTTGATCGACCAGGGTCGTCTTGCCGTGGTCAACGTGGGCGATGATGGCGATGTTGCGGAGGTTTTCGACCATTCGGTTTACCAGGTTCCAGTGTTTTGCATCGAGGCCCAGGGTTCCTGCTCGGGCAGGGGGTCACCGGCCTGTAGCAGCTCGATGGAGATCCCGTCCGGGGAACGGATGAAGGCCATGTGGCCGTCCCGGGGCGGGCGGTTGATGGTGATGCCGGCGTCCAGTAGACGCTGGCAGGTGGCGTAGATGTCCTCGACCCGGTAGGCCAGATGCCCGAAGTTGCGACCGCCGGTGTAGGTCTCCGGGTCCCAGTTCCAGGTCAGTTCCAGCATGGGGGCCTTCTCGGCCCTGGCGCGCTCGACGTCGTCCGGGGCCGCCAGAAAGACCAGCGTGAAGCGGCCGCGCTCGCTCTCGCGGCGGCTGATCTCGATCAGGCCGAGCTTGTTGCAGTAGAAATCGAGGGAGGCCTCGAGGTCGCTAACCCGGACCATCGTGTGCAGGTACTGCATGGTACCGCGCCTCTCAAGCGCTTGCCGCTAACTGGTAACCGCGCAGTCTAACAGCTTCCCGAGGGCCCCCGATATGACCGCCGCCGCCGACTGGCGCCGGGCCCGGCCAAGCCAGTACCATGAGCGCGTCAAGTCGTCCGGGGCCTCTTTTGCGCAAGTTTCGGAACAACAGCTACAGCGGAGGACGTCCCAACTGGCGGATCATCGCCAGTGTCCTGCCCTACCTGAACGAGTTCCGGAACCGGGCGCTGCTCGCCCTCGCCCTGCTGGTGCTGGCCAAGGTGGCGAACGTGCTGGTTCCGGTGGCGCTGAAGTTCCTCGTCGACCATTTGGACGAGGTTCGGGGCACCGCCGAGGCGGCGCTGTTCGTACCCCTGGCTCTCGTGCTCGGATACGGCCTGCTGCGCTTCGCGTCGACGCTGTTTCAGGAGCTACGGGATGCCGTCTTCGCCCGGGTGGCCGAGCGGACCATGCGGAGAGCGGCGCTGCGCGTGTTCGAGCACCTGCATCGGCTCGACCTGGGGTTCCACCTGGCTCGACGGACCGGTGCCCTGGCCCGTGACATTGAGCGCGGCACCAGCGGCATGTCGTTCCTGCTGCGCACCCTGGTGTTCAACATCGGGCCCACCCTCCTCGAGGTAGCGCTGGTGGCGCTGATCCTGGCCATCGCCTTCGACTGGAGCTTCGTGCTCACGGTGATGCTGGCCGTGGCCCTCTACATCGCCTTCTCGCTGGCCGTGACCGAGTGGCGCACGCGTTTCGTGCGCGAGGCCAATGAGATGGACAACCAGTCGAACACCCGGGCCGTGGACAGCCTGCTCAATTACGAGACGGTCAAGTACTTCAACGCCGAACGTTACGAGGCGGAGCGCTACGATCGCGATCTGGCCGCCTGGGAGCAGGCACGCATCAAGCACCGGCTCTCGCTGGCCGCCCTTAACTCCGGTCAGGCCTTCATCGTGGCCGCGGCGATCACGGTGATGATGGGGATGGCCACCCTCCAGGTCCTGGAAGGGCGCATGAGCCTGGGCGATCTGACCATGATCAACGCCTACCTGCTGCAGCTCTTCATCCCCCTCAACAACCTGGGGTTCGTCTATCGGGAGATGCGCGAGTCGTTGATCAATATCGAGCGCATGTTCGGCCTCATGGACCAGCACCCGCAGGTGCCCGACCGGAGCGATGCAGTGCCCCTGGCCCCGGATGGCGGACGCATCCGCTTCGAAGGTGTACGTTTCGGCTATCAGCCGGACCGGCCCATCCTGCGCGGCGTCGATTTTACGGTGGAGCCGGGCCAGAAGGTGGCCCTGGTGGGACCCAGCGGGGCCGGCAAGTCGACCATCGCCCGGCTGCTGTTCCGCTTCTATGACGTCGATGACGGGCGGATCACGATCAATGGCCAGGATCTGCGCGACGTGACCCAGCACAGCCTGCGTGCCGCGATCGGGGTGGTGCCGCAGGATACCGTGTTGTTCAATGACACCATCCGCTACAACATTGCATATGGGCGCCCGGACGCCAGCGAGGCCGAGATCCACGAGGCTGTGCGCCGGGCGCATCTCGACGGGTTCATCAGCGAGTTGCCCGAGGGGCTGGATACCCTCGTCGGTGAGCGGGGCCTGAAGGTCTCGGGTGGCGAGAAGCAGCGCATCGCCATTGCCCGGGTGCTGCTCAAGGACCCGCCACTGCTGATCCTCGACGAGGCGACCTCGTCGCTGGATTCCGCCTCGGAGCGTGCCATCCTGACGACGCTGCAAGAGGTGGCCGCGCAGCGCACCACGCTGGCAATTGCCCATCGCCTGTCCACCATTCAGGACGCTGACCAGATCCTGCTGATCGATGGCGGCACGATCATCGAGGCGGGGACCCACCGTGAACTGCTCGACCGTGACGGCGCTTACGCCCGTCTGTGGCGCTATCAGGAGGGCGTGGCTCGATGAGCGCTTCGCACGATCTGCACTGCCATTCCACCGCCTCGGACGGGCACCTGACGCCGGCGGCGGTGGTCCATCGCGCGGCGGACCAGGGCGTGACCACCCTGGCGCTGACCGACCATGACACGGTGGCGGGCCTCGGCGACGCGCAGGCGGCGGCCTCGACTGCAGGGATCCGACTGATCGCCGGGCTGGAGCTGTCGGTGCTCTGGCAGGGCCGGACGTTCCATGTCGTGGGCCTCGGGGTCGATCCGGGCGAGCCCGGGCTGCAGGATGGTCTGGCGCGGATGCAGCGGGCCCGGCAGGAGCGCGGCGAGGCCATCGGCGAGCGCCTGGAACGTGCCGGACTCAGTGGCGCGCGGGAGGGCGCACGGGAGGCGGCCGGCACCGCGGAGATCACCCGGGCGCACTATGCGCGGTGGTTGGTCGAGAGCGGTAATGTGCGTGGCTACGAGGAGGCATTCAAGCGCTACCTGCGTCGTGGCCGGGTGGGCTATGTGCACGGCGATTGGGTGGCCATGGAGGAGGGGATCGAGTGGATTCGCCGGGCCGGGGGCATCGCGGTCCTCGCCCATCCGCTCGGCTACGATCTGACGGGGGCGTGGATCCGGCGGACGCTGGATGCTTTTACCGCGGCGGGGGGCGAAGCGATGGAGGTCGCCTGCGGAACCTCGCCCGAGCCGCGCCACGTGCAGCAGCTCGGCGGATGGTGTCGGCGGTATGCGTTACTGGCCTCCAGCGGCTCGGATTTCCACGGTCCCGGTCATCCGAGCCGGGAGATCGGCGGTGCGCCGGCCCTGCCGGCCGATTTGCCCTCGGTGCTGGAGGCACTCCCCGAGCGGGGAGGGTGAACGACACCCTTGGCCCGGTCGGCTCCGAGGGTGGCAGGGCGGGCACCTCGCGCCATGGCTCGTCTTGCGGTATGGTCTATCCTTAAGCGGAAGGATAGGTGATCACAGTGATAGCTCGGTGTTGGCTGGCAGGTCTGTTGATGGTCCTGGCGGGCACGAGTTTCGCGGCGGGTGCCGAGGAGTTCGAGCCGCCGATCCCCGGTGAAGAGGCGCCGACGGAGCCGGGATCCACGGCCGACCATACGAAGTTCTCCCTGCTGGAGGGGCCGTTCGAGACCGGTCCCGAGGTGACCGAAGCGTGTCTGCAGTGCCACACCGAAGCGGCGAAGCAGGTCCACAGCAGTATCCACTGGACTTGGACCTACGAACAGCCTGAAACGGAGCAGACCCTCGGCAAGCGCTACGTGCTCAATAATCTGTGCATGGGGATCGCCGGCAGCTATGAGCGCTGCTCCTCGTGCCATGTCGGCTACGGCTGGGAGGACCGGCACTTCGACTTCACGGCCGAGGAGAAGGTCGACTGCCTGGTCTGCCATGACACCACCGGCGAGTATGTGAAATTCCCCACTGCGGCCGGCCATCCGCCCTACGAGGACACCGAATTCCGCGGCATCCTGTTCGAGGCGCCGGATCTCGCCCATGTGGCTCAGAACGTCGGAGACACCAGCCGTGCGACCTGCGGCAGCTGCCACTTTGAGGGTGGTGGTGGCAACGCCGTTAAGCACGGCGATCTCGACAGCTCACTACTTGACCCGCCGCGCTCGGTCGATGTGCATATGACGCCGGAGGGGGCGGACTTCAGCTGCTCGAACTGCCACGAGTTCACCGGCCACATCCAGAGCGGGAGTCGTTACCACCTGACGGTGCCCGACTACGACGACGCGCCGATTCCGGCTCGGCCACAGGACAAGCCCGCGTGCGTGGCCTGCCACGGCAGCGAGCCGCACGAGGGACGCATCCACGACAAGCTCAACGCCCACGGCGATTTCATCGCCTGTCAGACCTGTCACGTACCGGAGATCGCTCGCGGCGGTTATCCGACCAAGACCCTTTGGGACTGGTCGGAGGCCGGTCGGCTGGATGACGACGGCCAGCCTGTCGTCGAGAAGGACGACGAGGGGCGCGTGATCTACGACGGCATGAAGGGCGTGTTCGAGTGGAAGGAAGACTACCCGCCGGACTACCGCTGGTTCGACGGCAACATGGTCTACACCCTGCCGGACGATACCATCGACCCCGATGGCGAGGTCCCCGTCAACCGGCCTCAGGGGCGACCGGGCGAGGGCGGCGCCAAGATCTGGCCGTTCAAGATCATGTACGGCAAGCAGCTCTACGATGCCGAGCATCATACGCTCCTGGTACCGCAACTCTTCGGCAAGGAGGGCGATGATGACGCGTTCTGGCGCAGCTACGACTGGGACCGCGCCATCGAGGCCGGCATGGAGGAAGCGCGCGCCGTCGGTCAAACCGAGGTGGCCTACAGCGGTGCGTACGGCTTCGTCGAGACGCGGATGTACTGGCCGGTCAACCACATGGTTGCGCCGGCGGAGGCGAGTGTGGCCTGCGTCGATTGTCACAGTCGCGACGGCCGCATGGCCGGTTTGGAAGGGGTCTACGTCCCGGGCCAGGATCGCCACCCGCGGATTGAAGCGGTGGGCTGGGCGGCCGTCTGGCTGACCTTGTTCGCGGTGCTCGGCCACGGCGGCGTGCGCTACTATCTCTACCGTCGGGAGCGCCCCGACGGCCGATCGGGCGAGGAGGGGGAGGGCTCGTGACCCAAGTACGTATCTTCACCCGTTTCGAGATCTTCTGGCACTGGGCGCAGGCCGTTCTCATCTTCGGGCTGCTGCTCACGGGTCTGGAAATGCACGGCAGCTACTCGCTGCTCGGCTTCGGCGCCGCCTTCTCCACCCACATCGTGCTCGCCTGGGCACTGATCGGGCTGTGGGCCTTTGCCATCTTCTGGCACCTGACCACCGGGGAGTGGCGGCAGTACGTACCGACCGGCAGTGGTTTGGGCCGCACTGCGGGCTACTACGCTTACGGCATGTTCTCGGGTGAGGCGAAGCCCTTTGCCAAGTCGCCGTCGGCCAAGCACAACCCGCTGCAGCGGCTTGCCTATTTCGGGTTCAAGGCGGCGATCGCCCCGGCGCTGTGGATCTCCGGACTGCTGCTGCTTTTTTACAACTTCTGGAACGACACCCTCCTCGGGGCGCTCCTGCCCCTCGGGGCCGTTGCCGGCGTCCATCTCGCCGCGGCTTTTGCCATGATCGTCTTCCTGATCGGGCACATCTACATGGCTGCGACCACGGGCAACCCCTGGTACGAGTACCTGCGCGCCATGGCCACCGGCTATCACAGGGAGTAGCCGTTGCCAGCCGCCCGGGCGCCCCCGCGGGTGGCTTGGGCGGTGTGGTGGGGCGACGCCGCGGATGGTAGCGTCAGGGCATGCGAAGCTTGATCCCACCCCTGGTTGTCGGGCTCGCAGCGATTCTCGGGCTGGCCCTGTCGTTGGCGGCCGGGGCCGGCGAGTCCGAGACCGACGTCGAGTTGCCGCGGTTCCCATCGATCAGCCCCGACGGCGAGCAACTGGTGTTCAGTTGGGGCGGCGACCTGTGGCGGGTCAGCGCCACCGGCGGGACCGCGACCCGGCTGACCGGCCATCGTCTCGACGATCTCCATTCCAGTTGGTCCGCCGACGGGCAGAAACTGGTCTTCGCCTCCTTGCGTGACGGTTATCTCAATCTCTGGCGCATGCGACCAGACGGAACCGGGCTGCAGCAGGTTACCCACGGCGATCGCTTCCTGCGCAGCCCCGGGTTTGGTGTGGACCGCGACGGCGAACCGCTGATTACCTTCTCGGGGCAGCTGGAGGCCGACGTTTACCGCGACCAGCGCCCCTATGGCGTGGTGCCAGATGGCGGTGAGCCGCAGCGGCTGCACGACGCCTTCGGATCCGAACCGAGCGTCTCCCCGGATGGCCGCCACGTCGCGTTTACCCGGGGAGGGGCCTATCACGGCTGGAGTCGGCGGCACTACCGCGGTCCGGACGCCCGGGATCTATGGCTGTACGATCGTGACGAGGATGCCTTCGCTGCCCTGACCCGGCGCAGCGAGGGGGATGACGGGCGCGCAAAGTGGCTGGACGATCAGACGCTGGTCTTCCTCTCGGATCGGGAAGACGACACGGTGAATCTCTTCCGCATCGGCCTGGAGGGTGAGTCCGGCGGTGTCGAACGCCTGACCGACTTCGATCAGCGTGACGTGCAGGCGTTCGACGTGGCCCCGGAGGCGGGCCGGGCGGTGCTCCAGGTCTGGGACCGGCTCTACCTCCTCGATCTCGAGGCGGCGGATCCCGCTCCGGAGCCGGTCGCCCTGCGCGCTGGAGATCCGGGACATGACCGCTACGAGCTGCGTTCGGTGGGGCGCCAGGTCAGTGAGGCGGCGCTGAGCCCCGACGGCCAGGTAATGGCGTACATTGCCTACGGCCGGGTCTACATACGGCACATGGACGAGCATAGCCCCACGCGGCCCGTCACCCCGGACACCCACGCCCGTCACCAAGACCTGCGTTGGTCGCCGGACGGGTTGCGGCTTTACTTCACCCGGGATAGCGGGGACTCTGAGTCGATCTACACCGCTGGGGTGGCCCTGACCCGCGGCGAGGTCCGTCGGGGCTGGGTGAGCCCGGCAGAGGCTGATGCATCCGCGGGCGTGGAGCGGTCCCCCGAGGCCGGGGAGCGGCCCCCGGTGCAGGAGGGCAACGGCAACGGTGCGGCGTCTGATCCGGACGACCCGTTCGCGCCCACCGATCCGGTGGACCCGCCGCCGGAACCGGGCGATCCGCGCCTCGACCCCGGACCCACGGACCCGGTTTCGCCGCCGGAGCCCGACCCGGAGCCGGCCCCGGAGTCCGAGCCGTTATCCGCCTTGGAGGCCGATTCGGTGCCTCCGGCTGCGGATCCGGAGCGCTGGCACGACGCGCTGCAGTTCACCGTGCGACCGCTGGTTGAGACCGAGGCGAACGAGCGCGATGCGCGGCCATCCCCGGACGGGACACGGATCGCGTTTCGCCGGGGCCGTGGAGATCTCGTTGTCCAGGGCATCGACGGGAACGAAGCGCACACGCTGGTCGAAGGTTGGGATGCCACCATTGACTGGCGCTGGTCGCCGGACGGCCGGTACATCGCCTACGCGCAGAACGATCTGGACTTCAGCGCCAACATCTTCATCGTCCCTGCCGACGGCTCGGCGGACCCAATCAATATCACGCGCCACCCCCGCAACGACCTCAACCCGCGCTGGTCCGCCGACGGGCGCGTGCTGACGTTCGTATCAAACCGCAGCGGCGATAGCTACGACCTCTACCGGGTCTACCTGGATCCGGATCTGGCGCGTTACAGCCGCCTGGAGCTCGATCGCTACTATCGCCGCGGGCGCGAGGCGCAGCAGAAGCGTGAGCCGCTGCCGGTCCTGGCCGCCGGCAGCGTGGATGTTACGCGGGACGACACGGGTGCCGAGGATCCGCCGGAGTTTGATCTGCAGGGGGCGTGGCGGCGGGTCGAGCGGGTGAGCCGCGCGGCGGGCAACGAATACGCGAACCGGATGACCCCCGCCGGCGACCGCTACGTCTTCAACAGTGCCGGCGAGGGGCTGATGGTCATGAATTGGGACGGCAGCGAGCGCCGGCGCCTGGGGCCCGTGGCCAATATCCAGCACCTGAGCCTGCGCGGCGACCGGGTGGTGTACGTCGCCGGGGGGCGCGCCGGCGTGGTGCAGCTCTCCGGCGGTGAGCACCAGCGCCCCGACATCAGTGACCGGATCCGCATCGACCGCCAGGCCCAGGCCGTCCAGAAATTTCGCGAGGCGGCGCGCGTCATCGAGGAGGGTTTCTACCAGCCGGACCTCAAGGGGCTGGACTGGGGGGCGCTGGTGGCCGACTACGAGGCGCTGATCCGCCGGGCGCGGACGGCCAGCGAATTCAGTGACATCGCCAACCGCCTGATGGGGGAACTGGCTGCCTCGCATACCGGCGTGAGCAATCCGGGGCCCGGATCGGCGCTGCGCGAGCCCTCCGGTCGGTTGGGCATCCGCCACGAGCGCGTGGCCCTGGCCGATGGCCGTGCGGGGTACCGGGTGCGTTCGGTGATTCCCGACGCGCCCGCCGCCCACGGACCCATGCCCCTGCAGCGCGGCGATACCATCGTGGCTATTGACGGGCGGGACCTGGATCCGGACGAGACCCTTCTCCAGCGCCTGCGCGGCCGGGTCGGTGACGAGCTGCTCATCGCTTTCCGCCGCCCGGAGGCCGACGGTGACGGCAGTCGGCTGCTGCACACGTTGGTGACCCCGGTCGACTATCCGGCGCTAGCGGAGCTGCGCTACGACGCCTTTCGGGAGGAGCGCCGCCGGCTCGTCGAGGATCGTTCCGAGGGCCGGCTCGGGTACATTCACATCCAGGCCATGAACCAGGCCTCCCTGGAGGCCTTTCAGGGGAGCCTGTACGCGGCGGCCGACGGAAAAGAGGGGCTCGTAATCGATGTGCGCAACAACGGTGGTGGGCACACCACGGACCGGATCCTGACCTCGATCATGGCGGCGGAGCACGCCTACACCGTGCCCGCAGGAGCCGATCCGGGGCGCACCGGACACTACCCGCAGGACCGCCTGGACGCCCCCCGCTACACGCTGCCGATCAACATGGTTGCCAATCAGAAGAGCTATTCCAACGCCGAGATCCTGGCGCACGCCTTCAACACCCTGGAGCGGGGGACCCTGGTCGGTGAGCAGACCTACGGCGGCGTGATCTCTACGGGGCGGCACACCCTGATCGATGGCGCTACGGTGCGGCGCCCCTTCCGCGGCTGGTACCTGCCGGACGGCACCGATATGGAGCACCACGGCGCCGAGCCGGAGATCCGGGTCCGTCAGCGCCCGGAGGATGAGGTGGCGGGGCGTGATCGCCAGCTCAAGGCGGCTGTGGACGACATGCTCGAGCGGCTCGGCGACCGCGAGTGAGTCCGGCGTACGCCCGTGGACTCAGTCGGAACCGGTAGCGCGGGAGCGTAGGAAACCGATCAGCTGCACGGCCAGGGGATCGGGCTGCAGAGTGCGGGCGCGCTGCAGCGCCTGCTCCGCCGCGCTCGGCTCGCCGGCGGCCAGCCGCCGGACCGCCTCCTGCAGCCACTGCTCGGCGGCCTGCTCGGTGCGGCGCAGCAGGGCCAGCTCCATGCCGCAGCGCCGGCAGTGCTCCGTGTGCTCCTCGGTCCGGGCGCGGCAGTTGGGGCAGCGGTTCATTAGGACTCCAGGTAGAACACCAGGTCGGAGAGGGCCTCGCGGGCCTGCTCGATGGCGGCCGCGTTCTCCTGCTCGAGCGCGTCGCGCAGCTGCTCGATGGCGTCGACAAGGTCCTCGCGATCCTCGGGGTTGGCCTGATCCAAGAGTCGTTCCGCCCGCTCGATCAACTCCGCGGTCCGGTTCCCGGGCGAATCCGCCACGGCCTGCCGGCCGGGTGACTCGGCGTCGCTGTCGATCAGGTCCTGGACCCGCTCGCGGGCCGCACCCATCTCCTCGCGCTCAAAGCGGGCCGTGGCGCTGTCGATGGTGATCTCCTTGCGCTTGCCGGTGAGTTTCTCGACCGAGGAGACGTGGAGGATGCCATTTACGTCCAGGGAGAAGGTGGTGATGATCACGTTACCGGCGGGCACATCGCTGAGTCCCTCGATGCGGAACGAGCCGATCTGGGTGTTGTTGAGCGCATCCGGGTCCTCGCCCTGGAAGACCCGGACGTCGATGGCCTCCTGCCCGTCGTACGAGGTGAAGAAGGCCTCGCTGCGGGTGACCGGGATGGGTGTGTTCTTGCGGATCACCGGGATGAAGCAGTAGGGATAGCGCTCGCCGTTGAGTTCGGCGATGGCGCTGGTGCCGAACGTGTACGGCGTGACGTCGACGAGCATGCTCGCCACCTGCTCCCCGGCGATCACCGCGCCTTGGATCGCCGCGCCCATCGCCACGCACAGATCCGGGTCGATCTCTCCGCGCGGCTGAACGCCGAGCAACTCCTCCAGGCGCTGCTGGATCCGCGGGGTGCGGGTGGTGCCGCCGACAAGCACGATCTCATCGAGGTCGTTCACCGCCAGTTCGGCGTCCTCGAGGGCGATGCGCACTGCCTCCAGGGTCTCGTCGAGCAGCGGTTCGATCATCTCTTCGTAATCGGCCCGGGTTAGGTCCACCGACAGGTTGATCGGGCCCTGCCGGCCCTCCAGCAGGTAGGCCTCCTCGATGCGGGCGATCGGCGTACCGGAGAGGTCCATCTTGGCGGCTTCGGCGGCGTGGCGGAGCCGAGCCATGGCGCGCGGATCGTCGGCCGGGTCGACCCCGTGGTCGTCCTTCACGTGGGCACGCAGCTGATCGACGATCAGGGCGTCGAAATCGTCGCCGCCGAGGTGGTTGTTGCCGTGGCTGGCGAGGACCTCCACCACGTCCTGCTCCATGCGCACGACGGAAACGTCGAAGGTGCCGCCGCCCAGGTCGTAGACAAGGATGTGGCGCCGTTCGGGCTGATCCCCTTCGTAGGCGAGCGCTGCGGCGGTAGGCTCGTTGATGATGCGCACCACGTCCAGTCCGGCCAGCGTGCCAGCGTCGCGGGTGGCCTGGCGCTGGGCGTCGGAGAAGTAAGCCGGCACCGTGATGACGGCCTTGCGGACCGGTTCGCCCAGTTGCACCTCGGCCGCCTGTTTGAGCCGGGCCAGGATCACCGCGGAGATCTCCTGGGGCGTGTAGCTGCGATCCCCCAGCGGGATCTTGATGTCTTCGCCCATGCGCCGCTTGATCGAGCGCACGGTCCGCTCCGGGTGCAGGGCCAGCTGGTTGCGGGCCGCCTGGCCGACAAGCAGGGCGCCGTGCTCGTCGAGCCCGACGGCGGAGGGCATCAGGTAGGCATCCTCGACCTCGATGAGCTGCACGCGGCCATTGCGGGCCACGGCAACCTCGGAATTCGTCGTGCCTAGGTCGATGCCGATGATGATGTCATTCACTACGTGCTGTCCCTCTTGTTGACGATAACCTCGGCGGTCCGCAGGACCCGGTCGCCGCGCAGGAAGCCTTGGCGGACCTCGCGCAGGACCACGCCGTGATCGGTTTCCGGCTCGGTGGCGGTGTCGACCGCGTGCATGGTTTGCGGGTCGAAGGGCTTTCGCACGGTCTCCTGGACCTGTACGCCGCGGCGCGCCAGGATCTCATCCAGGTGGCGCAGGTTCATCTCCATGCCCTGGGCCATGCGGCCCAGGTAGCGCCGCGCCCCACCGAGCCGGGCCAGCCAGCCGGGCCGGTGGCTCGTGACTTGGCGGTGCCCGGCGGCGAGACGGTCGCGCAGGTCGATCAGTTCCTGGAGGAGGGCGTGTTCGGCGTCGTCGTGGGCCAGATCGGCGCGGCGGCGCTCCCGCTCCAGGTGTTCCTGCAGCTGCCGGTTCTGCTGACGCAGTGTCTCACAGTCCTCGCTGAGCTGATCCAGTGCGGTTTTGTACTGGCGTGACTCCAGGCGAACGTCGTTCTTGAGCGCTGCCATCTCGGTGAGCAGGGTATGGAGGTCCGGCGCCGGGGCCGTCTGCTCCGGCTGCGGTGCTTCCGCACTGCGCTCGAGATAGTCGCGGAAGCGATCGACCAGGGCTTCGCGCTCACTGCTGTCCATCACCGCTTGCCCCTTGGCCCCAGTACCGCACGGAAGGTCTCCTCATCGGGGCGTCCCGGCGCCTCGGTGGGCGCGGCCCGATCGAGGAGATCGATTGCCGTAGCCGGCCGGGTATCGAACAGCTCCTGGGCCAGGCGCAGCCGCTCGGTCCGGATGGCCTGGTACGCCTGGCGCAGGGCCTCGAAGCGTCGGGCGTCGCGCTCCGGCGGACAGGCTCGGACCGCGGCCAGATACGCCGCGTGGATGGCCGCGTCATCGGCGTCGCGCTCGACGCCCAGACAGAGGTATGGGTCCGCGTGTTCGAGATCGGGCCTTGGCATCGGGTTCAGGGTCTTATCCATAGACGGTGCTCGGGTCAAGGGCCTGCGTCGTTCAGGCACCGTGCTCCGGGTCGGGGATCAGCCGCTTGATCAGAACCCCGGCCCGGTGGGCCGTACGCTTGTCATCACTGCGGCGCGCCTGCCGGAAGGCCCGGCGGAGCTGGTCGAGCTCCCGGCTGGTGGGGCGGCCGGCTTCCTCGTTCGCGTATCGTGCCTCTAGGTTGTGCACGGTGAACAGCGGGTCCTCCAGGCGGTGGCGCAGTGCCTCGCGGGCGAAGTGGCCGCGCAGCTCCTCCTGGCCCGCCGCACGCAGCGCCTCGCAGACCGCAGCGTAATCGTCCAGGTCGAGGGTCCGGATGCGGACGGCTCGGCGCAGGGCCGGGGCGAAGGGCCCCAGGGCGCGGTCGAGGATGCCACCGGCCTCCGCGGCGACTTCGTGAATCCATTCGCAGAGATCCCGCAGCTGCTGCCGGTCGATCCGTTTCGGGGGGTTCAGGCCGCTTTGCACGAGCACTGTCGCGGCCGGCTGGCCGGCGAGTTCGGCCTCGGTGGCCAGCGCCAGGGCGTGGCCGAGGGTGCGGCCGTCGGTGAGGGTCCGAGCACGCCAACGGTGGGCTTTGGTGCCGCTGCCGTGGGTGGCGTCGACGACGGTACGCAGCCGTTCGAGCTGGGCCTGCGCCGCCGCCGAGTCCGCCCAGGTCTCCGCCTGGGCCAGGGCCGTGTGGGCAGCCTCCGGGTTCCCCTCGGCGCAGGCGGAGCGTGCGCGGGACAGCAGGGCGTCGTGGAGCACGGTCCGGGCCCGGCGATTGATCGGGTCGCGTTCGAGGATTCGCCGGGCGAAGTCCGCAGCCCCCTCGAAATCTTCACCGTGCAGCGCGAGTTCCAGTGCCTCCTGGAGCAGGGAGCGATCCTCGGGCCAGCGGGCCAGGGCCTGATCCACCGATCGGCGGGCTTGGGCGATGCGGCCGCAGTCGCGGTGGCGCTGGATGAGCAGCCGGTGGCCGGGGAGATGATCCGGATCCAGGGTGACGCTCTCGGCCAGGGCGTTTTCGGCTTCGGCCGCGAGGGGGGTGTGGAGCAGACCCAGCTCGCTGGCCAAGCGGCGCTGGATTGCGGCGATACGCAAGGCGTTCTGGTCTCCGGGGACCGGCTCGGCATCGGCGCGAAGCGCGGCGATTACTGCCTGCCAGGCTGCCAGGACAGCGGTGTAGTCATCGGCCTGGAAACACTCGGTGCACCAGGCCTGCAGGAGCGCCTGCTCGAACTCGTCGGCCTCTTCGGGCAGCACCAGTGCGCGGCCATGGACGGCCACCTCCTGGAAGGCGAGGCGGATTCGTTGCCGACGGGACCACTGCTCGCCGAGCTCACTTCGCCAGTCCGCCAGGACGGCGGGTAGATCGGCGTCTGGCTGCGGTGCTTCGGGCCTGAAGAGCTCGCGCCAAAGCTCGTAACGCTGCGTCGACCAGCCACGCAGCGCAGTGGCGAAGCGGCGTAGGGGTTCGTCGACCCGGGTCAGTGCCGGCAGCAGCTCGGGGTCGGGGAGTCGGGCTAGCCGTGCGGCCTCGGCCAACGGGGCGAAGGGTGAGGAGTCATCGACGCCCTCGAGCAGACGTTCGGCGGACAGCTGCTGCTCCGGCTCGATCATGAGCGCCTTGAGCACGGTCACGAAGTCGCGGTAGGGCGAGCGGTACGGGATCGTCCGCAGATGCTGGGCGGCGACCTCATCCTGACCCGTACAGTAAGCCGCCAGGGCTGCCAGTGCCGTATCGCCATCGGCGCGCACGGGGTCTTCGGGATCCAGCTCTGCCAGGCGCTCGGGGGCGGCGAGGTAGCAAGCCGCGAGGTGAGGGCGGGCCCGGCTCAGCGGCTCCGTTGCTCCGGCCTCGCACATGCGGATGTAGGCAGCCTGTGCGGCTTCGGCCTCGTCGAGTTCCAGCAGTAGACGGATCTGCTCCGGTTCCGGCAGGGCGCCGGGGCAACGCCACTCGCGGTTCTCCCAAATGGCCAATGCCTCGCGGGGCATGCCCTTGGCAGCGAGTTCCAGGGCGCGCCCGCGGTAGGCTGCGGCGAGGCCCTCGGCCCAGGTGCTCTCTGGCTCGGTCTGCGCCAGGGTGCGGTAGTGCTTGATGGCCTCTCGGTAGCGCCCAGCTGCGAGCGCCTGGCGCGCGTACGGCTCCACCGTCATGCGCGCGGTGTGCAGCGGCGGCTGCTGTTGTTGCCGCGAGGACAGTTGCTCGGACACGTCGACCCCTTGCTTGCCGCTCCGGTGGCGGGCACCCGACGTCGCGGGCCCGTGGGGAGCATGATACGCGTGCAGGCAGCTGCGCTCATCCTTGCACGGCGTGGACGGCGCAGGGGCGGTGCCGCCAGGATGGTTTTGGGTGACGAAAAAGAGCATTGATGATGGTCAAAAAGAGTGCTGACTGATAAGTTGTTGCGCGATGCCTTCCGGTCCCGGTCCGCTACTGAGCGGGCAGGGCGGCTCCGGGCCGATGCACCGCAGGCTGGGCAGCGCACGATCAATACAAGGTGAGGCATGAGCGTCGATTTCTTCTATAACTTCCTGGCGGGCCTCGGGTATACCCATCCGGTGCACCCGATCGCGGTCCACGTCACCATCGGGTTGGTGGTGGCAGCGCTGGTCTTCGCGCTTGTAGCGCGGTCACCGCGGTACGAGAAGTACGCGATCACGGCGCGTCACTGCGTGACGCTGGGCTTCATCATGGTCTTCCCGACCATCCTGCTCGGCTTCATGGACTGGCTCTACTACTACGGGGGCAACTGGACGACCACCTTCAAGATCAAGGTCTCGTTCGGCATCGTGCTCGCCGTGCTGCTGGGAATCGCGGCTATTCTTCCGGCCAGGCTGACCTACCGCTCGCCGGCGGTGCTGGCCAGCTACCTGGCGTCGTTCCTGGTGGTGGTCGTACTCGGCTACTACGGCGGTGAGCTGGTCCACGGTTCGGCCAGTCCGGCCGCGGACGAGGAGGTGGATGAAGACCCGGATGCCCGGGTTTCCTACGCGCAGATCGACCGGATCATGCGGGATGCCTGTGTCTCCTGTCATGCTCCCGGGAACGCCATCTGGGACCTGGATCTGACCTCGTACGAAGCGCTCATGGACGGGAGCAAGAACGGCCCGATCGTGGTGCCCGGCGAGCCCGGCGAGAGTGAGCTGGTCAAGCGCATCGACGGCACGGCCGATGTGCAGATGCCGCTTGGCGGCAGCCTCTCCGAGCGCGACAAGGACCGGATCATCCGCTGGGTCGAGCAGGGCGCCGAGAAGGACTAGAGGAAGAGGGTATGGGCGAGGCGCCGCCGATCCTCCAGCCGATCCAGTTGCCGCGCATGGCCCACTGCCCCGGGGCCGTGGAGTGGCTGCGACCCTGGGCCGAAGAGCTCTGCCCCGGGCCCGGCACCCTGGTGCTGGTCACCGGGCGGGCTACGCTCGCGCATCTGCCGGCGGCCCGGCAGGCGGTCGGCGAACTGGAGGCCCGGGGATGGAGCCTGGCGACGGTGACCGTCAGCGGTGAGCCGAGCGCCGAGTGGGTGGATGAGCAGCGTCAGCACCTGCCTGCTGGGGGTGTCGACCTGGTTGTGGCGCTCGGCGGGGGCAGTGTCCTAGATGTCGGCAAAACCCTGGCGGCGATGGCCTGCGAGCAGGGCCCGACGCGGGCCTATCTAGAGGGGGTCGGGGATCGCGCACCTTCCGGGCGCCGCGTCCCATGGATCGCCGTGCCGACCACCATGGGCACCGGCAGTGAGGTGACCCACAACGCCGTACTCGGTCAACCCGGGCTGGAGCGGGGCTACAAGAAGTCGCTGCGCCACCCCGGGTACGTAGCCGACCGGGTGCTCCTCGACGCACGACTGACGGCCTCAGTGCCCCGGGCGGTGGTGGCCAGCGCGGGGATGGACGCCTTCTCGCAGTTGCTTGAGAGCTACCTGGCGCCCACGACCTCGCCGTTGCTGGATTGTTGGCTGATGTATGCGCTTGAGCAGGCAGGTGCGGCGCTTCCGGAACTGATCTGCCGCCATGGGGACGCGGATCTGGAGGCTCAGCGCCACGCCATGGCTCTGGCCGCCACTGTCTCGGGTGTGGCGTTGACCCATACGGGCCTGGGCATCGTGCACGGGCTCATCGGGCCGCTTGGAGCGGTGGCGCCGGTCCCGCACGGAGTGGCATGTGCCAACGTGCTGTCGCCGGCGATGCGTCAGACGCTCGCCGAGGCCCGCGCCGTAGGTGGCGCGACGCAGGAGCGGGTGGAGCAGCGGATGGCTGCGGTCTCGGTCCAGCTTGGCGGCGGTTCCCGGGCCGACGAGCTGATCGAAGCCCTCGACCACTGGCGTCACCAGGCCCGGTTGCACGCCGGCCTTTCCGGGCTGGCCGGCTACGGTATCGACCATCGCCACCTGGACGCCGTGGTCGAGAAGGGGTCGAACCGGCGCAACGCGGTTGCGTTGAGCCCCGAGCAGTGGCGGTCCATTCTGGAAGAGAGCCTGTAGGTACCTCAGAAATGCATGCTTACGAAGATCTCAATGGTGCAGATCGGCCCGCTTGTCCGGCGCATTGGATCCTGGCGCCAGCCGCGCTGGCTTTGGCGGCCCTCGGTACCGCCCTGAACCCTCCGCAGATCCACGAGCTCCGCATCGATGGTGGCACGGTGCTGCAGCCCGTGGCCCTGGAACACGTCATGGAGCGTCGGCCGCAGGGGCCACCACCCTGGGGTGACGTGGAGCAGGTCTCGCCGGAGGAGGTTGAGGAAATCACAGCGCCGGCCGGGGACACGCGTGGCGCCCCCGGAGCCGAGGGGGGCAGCGGGATGTACCAGCGGCCCGACTGACGCCCCAGGTGGTCCGTCGCTGGTCGGCCGATTACTGGGACTGGTTGCGCGCCTCGAGTTCCTGCCAGCGCTCGTAGGTGGCCTCCAGGCGCGACTCAAGCTCCCCCAGCTGCTCCTGCAGCGAGGCAAGATGCCCATCGTCGCTCTGGTAAAGTGCGGGATCGGCCAACCGCTCGTGCAGCTGTGCCTGCTCCTGTTCAAGGGCCTCGATACGCTCCGGCAGGCCGGCCAGCTCCTGCTCCTCGCGCCGGGTCAGTCGCTTCGGCGCACCTGAGCTGCGCCCTCCCGACGTTCGCCTGCCAGTGTCCGGGGCGTCGTTGTCCGGCGATGCCTTGGCGCCGCGCTCGGAGCGGCGTTGCGCGGCCGGTCCGGGGCGCTGTCGCTGCCAGTCGGTATAACCGCCGGCGTATTCGCGGAAGCGGCCATCGCCCTCATAGGCCAGGCTCTGCGTGACCACCGCGTCGAGGAAGGCGCGGTCGTGGCTGACCACCAGCACCGTCCCGGAGAAATCCAGCAGTCGGTCCTCGAGCAGTTCCAGGGTCTCGGCATCGAGATCGTTGGTTGGCTCGTCGAGCACCAAAAGGTTGGCCGGTTGGCTGAACAGCCGGGCCAGCAACAGGCGGTTGCGCTCCCCGCCTGAGAGTGCCCGCACCGGCTGACGGGCGCGCTGCGGCGGGAACAGGAAGTCCTGCAGGTAGCTGAGCACGTGGCGGGACTGGCCGTTGATCTCGATGTGCTCGCGCCCCCCGCCGACGTTGTCCTGAACACTGGCGTCCTCGTCGAGCACGGCGCGCTGTTGGTCGAAGTAGGCGATCTCCAGCCGGGTGCCGCGGCGGATGGTCCCGTGGGTTGGTTCCAGTGCCCCGAGCAGCAGCCGAATGAGGGTGGTCTTGCCGCAGCCGTTGGGTCCGATGAGGCCCACCTTGTCGCCGCGCAGGACGGTGGTGTTCAGATCCCGGATGATGGTGGCGTCGTTGTAGGCAAAGTCTACTGCTTCGGCGTCGGCGACAATCTTGCCCGAGCGCTCCGCTTCTTGAACGCTGAAGCGCGCCTTGCCCTGATGCTCACGGCGCTCGGCCCGTTCGGCGCGCATGCGCTGGAGTTCCCGGACTCGTCCCTGGTTGCGGGTGCGCCGGGCCTTGATGCCCTGTCGGATCCAGGCTTCCTCCTGGGCCAGGCGCTTGTCGAATTCGGCGCGCTGCTGCTCCTCGGCGTGGAGGCGCTCTTCGCGGCGGCGCAGGTAGTTCTGGTAGTCGCCCGGGTAGCTGATCAGTGCTCCGCGGTCGATCTCCACGATGCGCGTGGCCAGGCTCTGCAGGAAGGCACGGTCGTGGGTGATGAACAGCAGCGCCCCTGGCCAGTCGCGGAGGAACCCCTCAAGCCAGGTGATGGCCTCGATGTCCAGGTGGTTGGTCGGCTCGTCGAGCAGGAGCAGGTCCGGGGCCGTGACCAGTGCGCGGCCGAGCAGCACGCGACGCTGCACGCCGCCGGAGAGGTTCGCCATGGCTGCCTCGGGGTCGAGGTCCAGGCGGGAGATCACGGCCTCGACTCGCTGCTTCAGGTCCCATCCGCCCTGGGCGTCCAGCGCGTCCTGGCAGGCCTGCATCTCGTCGAGGCGATCAGTGTCGCCGGCGGCAACGGCCTCGGCGACCCGGTGGTAACGCTCGACGGTCTCTCCCAGCTTGCCGAGGCCTGCGGCCACGTGTTGATAGACGGTGCCGCTGGTGTCCTCGGGCAACTCTTGGGCCAGTTGCGCGACCCGGACGCCCGGGTCGCAGAGGACCTGGCCGTCATCGGGTTCGACGGCGCCGGTGAGAATGCGCATTAGGGTAGATTTCCCGGCGCCGTTGCGTCCGACCAGGCAGACGCGTTCGCCTGATTCGACGGTCAGGTTGATGTCTTCCAGCAAGGGGGGGTGGTGCCCCAGGGCGAGTTGGACGTTGCGTAGCTCGAGTAGCGGCACAGGCTCCCTCAGTCGGCAGGCTCCAGGCGGTAAATCCCGCCATCGGATTCGTCGGTCAGCAGGTAGATATGGCCCCCGGGCCCTTCCTCAACAGCGCGAACCCGGCCCACGGTATCGCGCAGGATCTCTTCCTCGTGGACGACCGTTTCGTCCTCGATGACCACGCGGCGTATCGCCGGACGCACCAAGGCGCCGGCCAGGAAATCTCCCTCCCAGCGCGGGAACGCCTGGCCGCTGTAGTGATCCAGCCCTGAAGGGGCGATCGCCGGTGTCCAGTCACGGATGGGGGATTCCATGCCCTCGGCGTGGCGCCCGATGCCGATCTGCTCCTGGGTGGCGTAGTCGCGGCCGTGGGAGATGATCGGCCAGCCGTAGTTGTACCCCGCCTGGACCCGGTTGAGTTCGTCGCCGCCTCGCGGGCCGTGCTCAGTCTGCCAGATCGCGCCGGTCTCGGGGTGGATGAACTGGCCCTGGGCGTTGCGATGGCCGTAGGAGTAGATTTCGTCGCGCACCTGGTCGTCGGCCACGAACGGATTGTCCCCGGGGACCGAGCCGTCGTCGTTGAGGCGCAGGGTGGTACCAACGTGGTCGCCGGTGTCCTGCGCCCGGTGGGTATCCGGGTCGTGCTCGTCGTCGCCGCGATCGCCGACGGTCATCAGCAGGGTGCCGTCCGGCTTGAAGTCGATCCGCGACCCGTAGTGGCGGCCCGGGGTGGCGGCGGCATCGGCCACGAAGATCTCCTCGAGGTCGGTCAGCCGCGGCGCGCCGTCATCGAGGCGCGCCCTGGCCAGGGCCACGGTGGTTTCGTTGGCATCCCCCCGCGCGTACGTGAAGTACACCCAGCGGTTGTCGGTGAAGTCCGGATGCAGGGTGATATCCAGCATCCCGCCCTGGTTGCGCGCGTGGATGCGGTCGGGCCCGCCGGACAAGCGCTCCACCCGGCCGTCTTCGACCCGATTGATGCGACCCGGCCGTTCGGTGACCAGCATGCCACCTTCGGGCAGGAAAGCCAGTCCCCAGGGGTGTTCCAAATCGGTGGCGACTTGCACGATGCGCACACCGTGATACTCCGTATCGTGATGAGCCTCGATGACCTCTTCGGCCAGGGCGGCCCCGCCGATCAGCGAGAACCCGGTCAGGGTGGCGATACGCGGCGTGACTCGGACCATGGCGCCTGCTCCATGCTAGCGTAGACCTTATACGGCCCTTACCATTCAAGCAGAGGAGGTCCGTCGTGGACAGCATACGCTCGCGAACCGGCGTTCCGGTGGAGGTGATCGATCTCCACTTCCAGGGCAAGGCCGGGCGCATTGCCAGTTTCCTGATCCGTCATCAAGGCGGGGCGATGCTGATCGAGAGCGGCCCCGGCAGCACGATCGGCGGCTTGGAGTTCGAGCTTCGGCGGCGGGGCCTGGCGCCGACGGATATCACCCACCTGCTGCTCACCCATATTCACCTCGACCACGCCGGTGCCGCCGGTTGGCTGGCCCGTCAGGGCGCCCATGTGTACGTGCACCCGCGGGGTGCCCCCCATCTGATCGACCCCGGCCGTCTGCTCGATAGCGCCTCGCGGATCTATGGAGACGACATGGATCGGCTCTGGGGGGAGTGCCTGCCGGTGCCCGAGGAGCAGATCACCACACTCGATGACGGTGACGAGGTCGCCGTGGGCGGAGTCGGCGTGGTCGCCCTGGACACGCCGGGGCATGCCGAGCACCACCTGGCCTTCCAGCTCGACGATGTCTGCTTCACCGGTGACGTGGGCGGCGTGCGCATGCCCCACTCAGGGGTGGTCATCCCGCCCGCGCCGCCACCGGAGTTCGACCCGCAGCGGTGGCGGCAGAGCTTGGCGCACATCGCTGCGCAACAACCGGAGTACCTGGCGCTGACCCATTTTGGCCTGTTCCTGGATCCGCCGGAGCATCTGGCGGCCCTGCGCCGTGGCCTGCGCGACCTGACGCGCTGGGCGGACGAAACGGTGGCCGAGGCGAACGATGTCGCCGATCTGCAGGCCCGTTACACCGCCTGGCTAGAGGCGTGGGCGCTGGAGCAGGGGCTGGATCCGGCGGACTGGGCCGGGCATCAGGCGATCAATCCGGCCTGGATGTCCGCACTGGGGCTGCGGCGCTACTGGAAGCAGAAGCAGGGCTGACGTCCTGCATCCCGATACGACGAGGAGGCTGCATGGCAGCGGGGTCTAGCTACGATGATCTGCCCATGGAGTGGGTGGGCAATTGGGCCGGGCGGCGCGCTGCGCTGACCCCGGAGCGGATGGCGCTCTACGAGCCGGACAGCGAGCGTTGCATCACCTATCGCCAGGCCGATCAGCGGGCCGAGCGTGCTGCGGCCCTGTTGACCGAGACCCTGGGGATCGGCCCCCGCGAACCGGTCTGCCTTCTGTCGCGCAATCGGCTCGAGGCGGTCGATCTCTATCTTGCCTGTGGCAAGACCGGTGTGATCCTGGCGCCGCTGTCTTACCGCCTGGCGCAACCTGAGCTCAACGACCTGGTCCGGCGGGTTGCGCCGCGCGCCCTGTTCTACGATGAGGCCTTCGCCGAGCTGGCCGCGGACCTGGATTTGCCCGCCGGCGCCCAGCGTGTCGAGCTGGCCGATGGGCGCGGCCGGTGGTTCGAGGCCGTGGATGCGGGCGAGGATCCGCGCACCGGTCAGAACCGTCCGCTGGCCCTCTCGGACCCGTGTCTCTACGTGCACACCGGTGGAACCACGGCCACGCCCAAGATCTGCGTGGTTTCCCATCGGCAGATGGTCTGGAACGCCGTGGACATTCTGGTCAGCAGTGGCGGATCGCTCGGGCCTCAGCAGGAGCTGCTGACCTTTCCGTTGTTCCATATCGGTGGCTGGAACACCCTAACTCCGGTGTTCTACGCCGGCGGCTACACCGTCATGCCGCGCAGCTTCGACGCCGGGCAGGCCCTGGAGCTGATCGAGGTGGAGGGGATCACCCATTTCGGTGCAGTTGAGGCCATGCTGCAGTTAATGGCCGAGCATCCGCGCTTCGCCGGGGTGGATATGAGCACGCTGGAGCAGATCACGACTGCCGGTGCGCCCTGTTCCTCCTGGACCATGCAGCCGTTCTGGCAGCGGGGGATCCGTGTCAGTCAGTCCTACGGGATGACCGAGGCGGGTCCGTCGAACTTCCTCTATGTCGGTGATGATCAGGGCATCGATGAACTGCGCGAGCACCACGACTCGGTGGGCACCTCGATGTTTCACACGGACTACCGCATCGTCGATCCCGAACGGCTAGAGCCGGTGCGCCGGGGTGAGGTCGGCGTGCTGCTGATGCGCAGCCCCCACAACTTTGACGGCTACCTCGACGAGCCCGAGCGCAGTGCCGGGGCGCTGCTCGCGGACGGCTGGGTCTACAGCGGTGACCTGGCTCACGAGGATGCTGAGGGCTATGTGCGCCTGGTCGGCCGCGCGGACAACATGTTTATCAGCGGCGGCGAGAACATCGCCCCGGAGGAGGTGGAGCAGGTCCTGCTGCGCCACGCCGGTGTTCGCAAGGCGGCGGTGGTGGGCGTGCCCGACCCGCGCTGGGGTGCGGTGCCGGCGGTTGCGGTGGTCGCACGCGAGGGTGCCGATGTCGATGCGGCGCAGATCCTACAGTTTGCCGAGCGGGAGCTGGCACGGTACAAGGTGCCGCGGTTGATTCGCTTTTACGAGGATCTGCCGCTGACCGGCGCCGGCAAGGTGGACCGCAACCGCGTCCGCGAGCAGCTTGCCGGGGAGGCAGGGGCGTCATCGGGAGAGGAGTAGGCATGACGGATCGATTCGGTAACGCGCGGGTGCTGGTGGTGGCGGGTTCCGACTCCGGGGGCGGGGCCGGCATTCAGGCGGACCTGAAGGCGGTGATGGCGCTCGGCGGCTACTGCAGCACGGCGATTACCGCGCTGACGGCGCAGAACACCCGGGGTGTCCAGGATGTGCACACGATCCCGCCCGGTTTTGTGGCTGCTCAGATGCGCTCGGTCCTCGCCGACATCGGTGCCGACTGCGTGAAAACGGGCATGCTCCACGACACTGCGGTCATCGATGCGGTGGCCGCCGAACTCGACGCCCTGGCGCCCGGCGTGCCGCTGGTGGTGGACCCGGTGATGGTCGCCCAGAGTGGCGATCGACTCCTGGCCGAAGCGGCCGCCGAGCGGCTCGGCGATGTGCTGCTGCCACGGGCAACCCTCCTCACCCCCAATCTGCCCGAGGCGGAGGTACTACTCGGCCGATCCGTGCCGGGCACCGAGGCCGGCCTGCGGGAGGCGGCCCGAGCCCTGCGCGGTTTCGGCCCCGGAGCGGTCCTGGTCAAGGGCGGGCATGCGGCCGGTGAAGAGGTTATCGATTGCCTGGCTACGCCGGACGGCGAGATGTGCTTTCGTAGCCGACGGATCGACACGACCTCCAACCATGGCACCGGGTGCACCCTGGCGAGCGCCATCGCTGCCGGGGTCGCCCGGGAGCTGCCTATGGCCGATGCCGTCGCCCGCGCCCGGGACTACCTCCAGGAAGCCCTGCGCACGGCCCGCGGCCTTGGATCCGGGGCGGGGCCGGTGAACCACGCCTTCAATGTGCCCCCTTATTGATTGAGGGGGTGGCGTGATGCGGCAAATTGGCACAGAACGAAAAATGGACTAGAATGGTCCACAATAGAATCGCTCAAAACCGTGAGGGCTGTGCCATGTACGCGAACGCCGATCCGAACACCCTGGTGCAGGTTACCGCCCGTGGTCGCTACGCCGTTGGCGCAGTGCTGCACATCGCGCTCCACGACGAGATCGGCCCGGTCCCGCTGGCCGAGATCTCGGTCTGTCAGAATATCTCCACCTCCTACGTGGATCAGATCTTCGCCGATCTGCGGCCACACGGGATCATCGAGGGCATCCCCGGGCCGGGGGGCGGGTACCGGCTGGCCCGTCCGGCGACTGAGGTGACGGTGGCGGAGATCATCGCGGCGGTGGAGCGGCGCGAGGCCGGAACCCACTACCGCAGCGCGCTTGAGGGTGCGGTCTGGAGCCGGCTGATGGCGGATATTGCCCACTTCATGGAGCGGCTCACCGTGGCCGATCTGGTGGAGCGTCCGGCGGCGCGGGAGTGGCTTGCGCGGCAGTATCGAACCGGTCCGTGGCGGTGCGAGGTGTGCGGCGTGCTCACCGAGCGGGGCCCGAAGCATGCCGGTCATCGGGCGGGACGTTCCCGACGGGCGCGGTAGGACCGCCTCCGCCGGGGGGGGGGGTCCCCCGGGGCGGTCAGCCGAAACGCTGCTCGACGTAGGATTCGACGATCTGCTCGAACTCTTCGGCGATGCGCTCCCCTTTGAGGGTCACGGAGCGCTCGCCGTCGATGAAGACTGGGGCCGAGGGCTGCTCGCCGGCGCCCGGCAGGCTGATGCCGATATCGGCGTGGCGGCTCTCGCCGGGGCCATTGACCACGCAACCCATCACCGCGATGCGCAGCCCCTCGACACCGGGGTAGCGTTCGCGCCACTCCGGCATGCGGGCATCGATATGGCTGCGGATGTGCTCGGCGAGACGCTGGAAGAAGTCGCTGGATGTGCGGCCGCAGCCGGGGCAGGCCGTGACCCGCGGCGTGAAATCGCGCAGCCCCATGCTCTGCAACACCTGCTGCGCTACCTCGACCTCGCGGGTTCGGGCGCCTCCGGGATCCGGCGTGAGCGAGACGCGGATGGTGTCGCCGATCCCCTCTTGGAGCAGGATGGCCAGGGCCGCCGAGGAGGCGACTACGCCGGGCACCCCCATGCCGGCCTCGGTCAGGCCCAAGTGGAGGGGGTAATCGCAGCGCCGGGCGAGGTCGCGGTAGACCGCCACCAGATCCTGGACGCCGCTCATCTTGCAGGAGAGCACGATGCGATCACCGGGCAGGCCCAGCTCCTCGGCGCGTTGCGCGCTCTCCACCGCCGAGGTGACCACCGCATCGCGCATGACGGTCTCCGGCGGCAGCGGCTCCGTTCGCGCCGCATTGGCGTCCATCAGCCGGGTGAGGACGCTGTCGTCGAGGCTTCCCCAGTTGACGCCGATCCGCACAGGCAGGTCGTAGGTGCAGGCGATCTCGATCATCTCGGCGAACTGCGGGTCGCGTCGGCTCCCTTTGCCGACGTTGCCGGGGTTGATGCGCATCTTGGCAAGGGCCTCAGCGCACTCCGGGTGGCGGCGCAACAGCTTGTGCCCGTTGAAGTGGAAGTCGCCGACAAGCGGTACCTCGGCCCCCATACGGGCGAGGCGCTCGCGGATGCGCGGCACGGCCGCGGCGGCCTCCTCGTTGTTGATGGTGACCCGCACGAGCTCCGATCCGGCCCGGGCCAGATCGGCGGCCTGGACCGCGGTGCTCACCTCGTCAGCGGTGTCGGTGTCGGTCATCGACTGGACCACGATCGGTCCATCGCCACCGATGCTCAGGTCACCGATGCGGACGGTTCGACTGCGGCGCCGGGGCGCCGGCTCGGCTTCCAGGGGACGGGTTTCTGCATCCATGGCCGGTATTGTAGCCCAATCCGTCGTCGACCCGGAAAACATTCGTCTTTTACGATGCCAAAAGGCCGCGGTGTCCCCGCCGTGGCGACACGAACCTGGGAGGCACCATGATCGAACTCTACAGCTGGCCAACCCCCAACGGACAGAAAGTGCACATCGCCCTCGAGGAGATGGGGCTCGCGTACCGGGTCCACGGTGTGGATATCGGCAAGGGCGAGCAGTTTGCCGAGCAGTTCCAGCGCATCAGCCCGAACGGCCGCATACCGGCGATCGTCGATAGCGAGGGGCCCGGCGGGCAGCCGTTCTCCGTGTTCGAGTCCGGGGCGATCCTCATCTATCTGGCGGAGAAGAGCGGGCGGTTTCTGCCGACGGATCCGGCCGCGCGGATGCGCGTGATCGAGTGGCTGATGTTCCAGATGGGTGGCGTCGGACCGATGTTCGGTCAGGCGGGCCACTTCCGCAACCAGGCGCCGGAGCGGGTGGATTACGGCATCGAGCGCTACACCCAGGAAACGGAGCGCTTGCTCGGGGTTCTGGACCGTCGGTTGGGCGAGGTGCCCTATCTGGGTGGGGCGGCCTACAGCATCGCCGACATGGCGACCTATCCGTGGGTTCAGGTGGCCGAGCGCCTGGGGCAGCGCATGGGCGACTTCCCCAACGTGCTGCGCTGGTCGGATGAGATCGGCGAGCGCCCTGCGGTGGAGCGGGGGATGGCGGTGCTTAGGCAGCAGTAGGCTGGGGCCCCGGGGCGCGGCCCGGGTGGGCCGCGCTAAGGTTGTTTACCCGGGTCCGGGGTGATCCCGTGCTGGATGATCTCCGTGGCTGCTGCCAGGACATCGCTCTCGGGGGTGCCGTCCTCGCTCCAGATCAGGTGGCGTTTGCCCATGAAGAATGCGATCCCGATCAGCGCCAGTGCCTGGGTGTAGGGATCCCCGCGGCGGACTTCGCCGCGGGCCTGTGCTGCCTCGAGGCGCTCGGCGTAGCCTCCTGCCAGGGTCTGGAAGTACCACCGATGCGCTTCCGGATCGACGAACTGCGACTCCATCACGATCCGGTAAAGGTTTTCGTGCTCGCGGCAAAAGCGTAGGAACGCCTCCAGGCCGATGCGCTCAGCTTCGGCACGGTTTGCCGCGCCCTCGATGGCTTCGCTGAGATAGCGGCGCATGGTGCGGTTCATGTGCTCGACCAGCGCGCGGAAGATCTCCTCCTTGGAGCGGTAGTAGAGGTAGAACGTCCCCTGGGCCACCCCGGCGCGCTGGGTGATGCTGCTGATCGATGCGTTGTGAAAGCCCTTCTCGCCGAACTCCACCTCGGCGGCGGCGAGCAGGTTGCGGCGCGTGCGCTCGCCGCGCTCCGTGGCCGGCCCCACCCCCTGGGTCAAACCGGGTCTGGTCTTCTCCATGGCCATCCCGCAATTGGCTGGTTAACCTGCTCAAATTAAGTTGGCCGGTTTAACCCTGTCAAATCTGCCGGGAAACGTGGAAGTGAGGAGGTGCCCCCGTGCAAGCCGTCGACCGCCTGCTGCAGATCATGGAGCGCCTGCGGGACCCCGAGCGCGGGTGTCCCTGGGACGTGGAGCAGGATTTCCACTCTATCGCGCCGCATACCGTCGAGGAAGCTTACGAGGTCTTCGATGCGATCGAGCGCGGCGACATGGATGCGCTGCGGGATGAACTCGGTGACCTGCTGCTGCAGGTCGTCTTCCACGCGCGCATGGGCGAGGAAGGCGGGCACTTCGACCTGGAGTCGGTGGCCGAGACGCTCGAGGCGAAGCTCATCCGCCGGCATCCGCATGTCTTTGGGGCTGCGCGGGTGGCTGAACCGGAATCCGTGACCCATCATTGGGAGGCGATCAAGGAGCAGGAACGTGAGCATCGGGGCGAAGGCGACAGCGCCCTCGATGGGGTGGCGACGGCACTGCCGGCCTTGGCTCGGGCCACCAAGCTCCAGCGCCGGGCGGCGCGGGTAGGGTTCGACTGGCCGGACTACCGGGGCGCGGCTGCGAAGATCCGTGAAGAGCTGGCCGAAGCGGAGGCCGAGGTGGACGGGAGCCCCGAGCGTCGCGAGGCCGAGGTCGGCGATCTGCTTTTTGCCGTAGTCAATTTGGCGCGCCATCTCGACGTCGATCCGGAAACGGCCCTGCGTCGTGCCGGTCAGCGTTTCGAGGCGCGCTTTCGTGGCGTGGAGGCGGAGTTCGCCGCGCGTGGTGAAACCCTCGGGGCGCAGTCGATCGATGCCCTGGAGGCGGCTTGGCAGAGGACGAAGGGGAGGGAAGGGGGAACGTGACCGGGTCGGCGGCAGATCCAGGGAGGGAGCGGCGTATGCCGCCGGCAGTGCAGGGGCTTAGCCGGGTCGTCCCGCTCCTGCTCGCCCTCGGGGTCTTCGTCGCCGTTTTGATCCTTGCCGGCGTGCTCGCGCACTGGCTGGAGGAGTATCGCCTGGAGCAGGCGCGCTCGCAGGTGACCGAGGAGGCTTCGGCGCTGCGGGGACGGATTGAGGGGGAGCTGAACGCCTCCGTGTCGCTGGTCACGGGGCTGGGCGTCCTAGTAGGGGCGGATCCCGAGATCGACGGGCGGCGATTCGCCGCGATCGCGCAGCGGATGATGCGCCCCGAGTTTCACATCCGCAATATCACGCTGGCCCCGGACAATGTGATCCGCTACGTCTACCCGCTGGCCAGCAACGTCCGGGCCCTGGGCCTGGATATCAGCGAGCATCCGGCCCAGAGTCCCAGTCTCCAGCGCGTCATGGCCACCAGCGCCCCGGTGGTTGCTGGTCCGACGGAGCTGGTCCAGGGGGGCGAGGCGCTGATCGTGCGCGTTCCAGTCCATGAGGATGATGGGCGCTACTGGGGGGTGGCCAGTGTCCCGCTGGATCTCGACAGCTTCTACCGTGCTGCCGGGTTGCGGGAGATCGAGCAATCCGGTTTGCAGATTGCCCTGCGCGGGCGGGACGGGCTCGGCCGGAAGGGCGGCGTCTTTTTCGGCGAACCGCTTGTCTTCGAGCGGAATCCGGTGCGCATGGATATCACGTTCGGGGCATCCAGCTGGCAGCTGGCGGCTATTCCCGAGGGCGGATGGCAGGCGAAGGCCTCGTTGCCGGCCTGGTGGTGGTGGGTCTGGGCCGGCGGCGGCGTGATGCTGGCCCTGCTAGGCGGTGTGGTGGCTCGCCAGGCCCTGTGGCTGCGCTTTCTCAAGAATCGGCTTGAGGCCATCATGGCCACCATCCCCGATCTGGGGTTCGTGATTGATGATCGTGGGCAGTTCCGGGAGGTTTTCGGCGGGCAGGAGCGGCGCCTTTACCGGGATTTGCGCAACCTGGTCGGGCGGCGGCTGCATCAGGTGCTGCGCTTCGAGCTGGCCGAGAGCTTTCTTGAGAGCATCCAGCAGGCACTGGCCGAGCGGCGGCTGGTGACGCTGGACTACGAACTCGATATGGATGAGGTCGAGGGCGGCGGCGAGCACGGACCGCGCGGGCGCCAGTGGTTCGAGGCGCGGATCTACCCGCTGCCGCCTGGGCTGGAGGCGCGCCCCTCGGTGCTGTGGCTCGCCTACAACGTCACCGAGAGGATGCAGGCGTTGGCTGAGGCCGAGCGGAGCCAAGAGCAGATGCGACATATGGCCCTGCACGACCACCTCACCGGTCTGGCCAACCGGGCGCTGCTGCTCGATCGCCTGGAGAAGGCGCTGGAGTGGGCGCGGCGCAACCGCGAGTCGGTGGCGCTGTTGTTCATCGATCTGAACCACTTTAAGCCGATCAATGACGAGCACGGCCACGAGGTCGGAGACCGGGTCCTCCAAGAGTTGGCCACGCGCCTGACCGGTGCTGTGCGGGAGGTGGACACGGTGGCCCGCCACGGTGGCGACGAGTTCGTCATCCTGCTCGAGGGCGTGGACAGCCGGCGCGCCGCCGAGCGGGTGGCCGACAACATCGTCGCCAGCCTCGACGAGCCGGTGACCGTCAACGGCTTGGCTTTCCCGGTCTCGCTGAGCATTGGCATTGCCCTGTATCCCGAGCACGGAAGCTCGGCGGACGAGCTCCAGCGCGTCGCCGATGACGCCATGTACGCCGCTAAGGCCGATCGCTCGTGCAGTACCTACGCCTTCGGGGCGCCCCTGGCCGGACCGTATACAGCGGACTAGCGCAGCAGGAGCACCGCGGCGACCGAGCGGTCCTCGCCGAGGAGGAGGTTGAATGTCCTGCAGGCGGCGCGGGTATCCATGGCTTCAAAACCGATCCCGGAGCCGATCAGCGCCCGCATCAGCTCGCGATCGGGGAAGGACTGCTCACTTCCGGTGCCGAGCAGGATCAGCTCCGGTTCCAGGTCGATGGCCGGCTGCAGGTCGGCGAGGGTGAGTTCCTCCAGGCGCTCGGCGCGGATATCCGTGCTCAGCAAGGTCGGTGTCACCAGGACGCTGGTCTGGTACTCGGTCTGATTGATGCGGATCCAGCCCGGTTCGAAGGCGCGGATCCGGTAACCGGCATTGCCGTGATCTTGGGCGAGTTTCATGGGCTCAAGCCTCGATCTCGTTTGACAGTCCTGCCCCGGGTGAGTACGTTCACAGGCTTCATTGCCCCCGGTCCCTACACTGCATTCCTTGAGGTTCGCCCGTGGACTCCGATCTGCCGAAAGCCGACTTCCCTCGGATCAAGCGGCTGCCTCCGTACGTCTTCAACATCGTCAACGAACTCAAGGCGGCCGCACGCCAGCGGGGCGAGGATATCGTGGATTTCGGGATGGGCAATCCCGACCAGCCGACGCCCCAGCATATCGTGGACAAGCTCTGCGAGGCTGCCCAGCGACCCGACACGCACCGGTATTCGATGTCGCGGGGGATCCCGCGACTGCGTCGGGCGGTGGCTAACTGGTACGCCCAGAACTTCGATGTGCACCTCGACCCGGAGAGCGAGGCCATTGTCACCATCGGCTCCAAAGAAGGCCTGGCCCACCTGGCCCTGGCCACTCTGGGGCCGGGGGACGCCGTGCTGGTGCCCAACCCCGCCTACCCGATCCACCCCTACGGCGTCGTGATCGCCGGAGCGGATATCCGCCACGTGCCCATGATCCCGGGCGGGGACTTCTTCGTGGAGCTCGAGAAGGCGATCCGGGATACCTACCCCAAGCCCAAGATGCTCATCCTCAACTTCCCGTCGAACCCGACGGCGCAGTGTGTCGAGCTGGACTTCTTCGAGAAAGTGGTCGAGATCGCCCGCAAGGAGGGCATCTGGGTCGTGCAGGATCTGGCCTACGCCGAGATCGTCTTCGACGGCTACAAGGCCCCGTCGATCCTGCAGGTGCCGGGTGCCAAGGACGTGGCGGTGGAGTGTTACTCCCTGTCCAAGACTTACAATATGCCCGGCTGGCGGATCGGGTTCGTCTGCGGGAATCCGGACTTGATCGCCGCCCTGGCACGGATGAAGTCGTACCTGGATTACGGTATGTTCACGCCCATCCAGGTCGCCGGCATCCTGGCGCTGGAGGGGCCGCAAGACTGCGTCGAGGAGATCCGCGAGATGTACCGGGCCCGGCGCGATGTCCTCTGTGATGGGCTGGAGGCGGCCGGATGGCCCGTGGAAAGGCCGAAGGCGACCATGTTTGTCTGGGCCCGTATCCCCGAGGCGTATCGGGAGATGGGCTCGCTGGAGTTCTCGAAGAAGCTGCTGGCCGATGCCAAGGTGGCGGTCTCCCCAGGGATCGGCTTCGGCAGTTACGGCGATGAGTATGTCCGTTTCTCGTTGATCGAGAACGAACACCGCACGCGTCAGGCGATTCGCGGCATCAAACAGATGCTGCGGCGTGATGATGCTTGCTGAGCCCGCGCCCTGCGCGGCGGGCTGGAACCGCTCAGATTCGGAGGTGAGGATTGAAACCGGTTAATGTGGGGATGCTCGGCCTCGGTACCGTGGGTTCGGGGGTGGTCAATATCCTCGAGCGCAATGCCGATGTGATCAGCCGGCGCGCCGGGCGCGAGATCCGCGTTACCCACGCCTCGGCGCGCCATCCGGAGCGCCCGCGCAGCTGCCGCCTGGAGGGGATCCGCCTGACCACCGATCCGTTCGAGGTGGTCGACGACCCGGAAGTGGAGATCATCGCCGAGCTGATCGGCGGCTACGAGCCGGCCCGGGAGCTGGTGCTGCGTGCGTTGGACAACGGCAAGCACGTTATTACCGCCAATAAGGCGCTGATCGCCTCCCACGGCAACGAGATCTTCGCCCGGGCGCGGGAGAACGGTGTTACGGTGGCCTTCGAGGCAGCGGTGGCCGGCGGCATCCCGATCATCAAGGCCGTGCGCGAGGCGCTGACCGGTAACCGCATCGAGTGGCTCGCGGGGATCATCAACGGGACCTCGAACTACATCCTCACCGAGATGTTCTACGAGGGCCGGGATTTCGGAGACGTCCTCGCCGAGGCGCAGCGCCTGGGCTACGCCGAGGCGGACCCGAGCTTCGATGTCGACGGCACCGACGCCGCCCACAAGCTGACCATCCTGGCCTCCATCGCCTTCGGCATCCCGCTGCAGTACGACAAGGTCTATGTCGAGGGCATCGATCATATCACGCGCGAGGACGTGGCCTTCGCCGAGGAGCTGGGTTTCCGGATTAAGCACCTGGGCCTGGCCTTCCATGAGGAGAACGGCTACGCGCTGCGCGTGCACCCGACGCTTCTGCCGCGACGGCACATGCTGGCCAACGTCGACGGCGTCATGAACGCCGTCATGGTCAAGGGCGACGCCGTCGGGCCGACGCTCTACTACGGCGCCGGTGCCGGCGCCGAGCCGACCGCCTCGGCGGTGGTGGCCGATATGATCGACGTGGTGCGCGAGTTCAACCTGGAGCCCGAGAACCGGGTGCCTTATCTGGCGTTCCATACCGAGTCCCTCTCGCGGGAGCCGGTGCTGCCCATGCGCGACGTCGAGACGGCCTACTACCTACGGCTCTCGGCGCGGGACGAGCCCGGCGTGCTGGCCGACGTCACCCGCGTGCTCGGGGATTTCGGGATCTCCATCGAGGCCATCATCCAGAAACAGCCGCAGGCCGGGGCCGATCACGTCCCGATCATCCTGCTGACCCACCGTATCCATGAGCGTCACATGGACGCGGCCATCGAACGCCTGGAGCACCTGGAGCAGGTCGATGGACGCGTCGTGCGCATCCGTGTCGAGAGCCTGGAGTGAGAGCATGCCCTTCCGACCCCGCTACACTGGACTGATCGCCAAGTATCTGGATCGGCTACCGATCAGCGATGATGCCCGGATTCTCGGGCTGGGCGAGGGCAATACGCCGCTGATCCAGCTGACGCGGATCCCGGCGGAGCTCGGCCGCGACGTGGACCTCTACGTCAAGTTCGAGGGCCTGAACCCCACCGGCTCGTTCAAGGACCGCGGCATGACCATGGCGGTCACGAAGGCGGTCGAGCAGGGGGCCAAGGCGATCATTTGCGCCTCGACCGGCAACACCTCGGCCTCGGCCGCGGCCTATGCGGCCCGCGCCGGGATCAGCTGTTTCGTGCTTATTCCCGATGGCAAGATCGCCATGGGTAAGCTGGCCCAGGCGATCATGCACGGTGCGCAGGTGCTGCAGATCCGCGGCAATTTCGACGCCGGCATGCGCCTCGTCAAGGAGCTGGCCGAGCACGCGCCGCTGACCATCGTCAACTCCATCAACCCGTATCGGCTGCAGGGTCAGAAGACGGCGGCCTTCGAAGTGATCGAGGAGCTTGAACGCGCCCCGGACTACCACTGCCTGCCCGTGGGCAACGCCGGCAACATCACGGCCCACTGGATCGGCTACAGCGAGTGCGCCGGACGCAAGGGTGACGAGCAGCTGACCGCTGCCTGCGCCTTCTGCGAGGGGCATTGTCGTTACGCGTCCGCACTGGTGGATCGGCGCCCGCGCATGGTCGGCTACCAGGCGAGCGGCAGCGCACCTTTCCTGCGGGGCGGGCCAGTGGCTGAGCCCGAAACCGTGGCGACGGCCATCCGCATCGGCGATCCGCAGTCGTGGGATTACGCCCAGGCCGTTCGCGAGGAGTCCGGTGGGTGGTTCGATGAACTCAGTGACGAGGAGATCCTCCGGGCGCAGCGGATGCTCGCCGATCATGAGGGTGTGTTCTGCGAGCCGGCCTCGGCGACCTCGGTGGCGGGGGCCATGCGCGATATCCGCAGCGGCCGCATCCCCGAGGGCAGCACGGTGGTCTGTACCCTGACCGGGCATGGCCTCAAGGACCCGGATGTGGCCAGCGCCCAGGCCGGGGATGCGGTGCAGACCGTGGATGCCGACTATGAGGCCGTCCGCGAGGCCATTCTGAAGCGGCTTTGAACGCCCACCGTTTACGCTTGCGGATTCCGGGGCTGCTCGGGCCGCTTCCCGGGCGGCTGCCTCCCGGGGTGCTGGCACGCCAGCCGGCGCTGGAGACCTGGCTGGCCCGGGGCCGGCACGGCCCGTTGACGCCGTCGCCGGTGCCCGAGGCGGCCGGTGCCCTGGGATGGCTGGCCGACGGCGGGGATCCGGGCTGTGAGGCTTACTGGAGCCGTGCGCAGCCATTGCACCTGCGCCCGGAGGCAGCGGGTGTGCGCCTGGTGCAGGTCGCGATCAACGAGTTCGAGGCCGCGCGGCTGGAGACCGATCTGGCCGATCTGCTGGCCGGACGGCGCGTGCAGCTGCACCGGACATCCGCCGGGCGTTGGTACTTGCAGAGCCAGGCGCCGCTGCCGGAACGTCCCGCACCGGAACAAGTCTGCGGCCGTTTCATCGACGCCTACCTGCCGCGGGGAGGCGACGCCCTGAGGTGGGCGACGCTCTTCAACGAAGTCGAGATGGCCCTGTGTGACCACCCGGTCAACCGCGATCGGGAAGAGCGCGGCGAGCCGCCCATCAACGCCCTGTGGGCGTGGGGTAGCGGGCGGTGCCCTACGCCCCCGGCGTCGTTTCCCTGGCAGCGCCTGTTCAGCGACGATCCGGCCTGGTTGGGGCTCGGGGTGCTGGCTGGGGCCGAGGTGGCGGATCTGGCTGGATCGACGCCCATCCTCCCGGGGCCGGATACGCTGGTCGCGGTCCCTTGGGCGGAGCAGGCGCTGGCCGTGGATGATGGGGCGGCGTGGATCGACGCCGTGGCGGCGGTTGAGCGCGCGATCGCCGCGCCGGCGCTGGTGGCGCTGCGCGAGGCCGCTGCGCAGGGGTCGCGCTGGGATGCGCTGGAACTGTGTTTTGGGGCCGATGACCACGGTGTCACTTTGGGACGGCGGGAGCTGCGTCGGTTCTGGCGCCGGCCCCGGCCCCTCGGCGCCTGGGTCCGGGAGGGCGGCGAGGATGCCTGAGCGCATCCGGCGGCGTCCGGCGGGTGCACTTCCGGACGGCGTTGCGCAGGACCTGCACCCGGTCCTGCGGCGGGTCTATCAGCGCCGCGGCCTACGCGATGCCGCGGAGCTGGATCTGAGCCTGCGGCGGCTGCAACCGCCGACCGGCATGGCCGATCTGGACCGTGCGGTGGCTGCGCTGGTTCCGGCCCTGAGCCGGGGCCAGCGCATCGTGGTCGTCGGCGATTACGATGCCGACGGGGCGACAGCGACCGCGCTCATGGTCCTTGCGCTCCGACGTCTCGCTGCGGCGGCTGGCGGTGATCCGACGGCCGTCCAGTCTTTCGTTCCGGATCGGTTCTCGCTGGGCTACGGCTTGAGCGCGGCCGTCGTCGAACGGCTGCGCCCCACGGAGCCGGCCTGGCTGGTGACGGTGGATAACGGCGTCAGCAGTCTGGAGGGGGTCGCTGCGGCACACCAGGCGGGCATGGGCGTGGTGGTGACTGATCACCACGCGCCCGGCGCAGCGTTGCCGGCCGCCGAGGCGGTTGTGGATCCGCTACGCGATGACGACCACTTCCCGAGTACGGCCCTGGCCGGGGTGGGCGTGGCTTTCTACCTGGCTCTGGCGCTGCAGCGTGGCCTTGCGGCGGACGGGTGGCTCCGCGAGGAACCGGTCTCGCTGCTGGGGCTGCTGGATCTGGTCGCCGTGGGGACCGTGGCAGACCTGGTTCCGTTAGATCACAACAACCGCATCCTCGTCGAGCAGGGACTGCGCCGGATCCGCGCCGGTGTTGCCCGTCCCGGCATCGTCGCGCTGCTGGAGCAGGCCGGCCGCGAGCCTGCCGAGGCGACGGCGGCCGATCTGGCTTTCGCCGTCGGGCCGCGCCTGAATGCAGCCGGGCGCATGGACGACATGACCGCCGGGGTCGAGTGCCTGCTCGAGGAAGATCCGCATCGAGCCCGGGAGCGGGCGGTCGCGCTGGATGACCTGAATCGTCAGCGCCGCGCGGTGGAGTCGCAGATGACTGAGGAGGCACTGGCCGGGCTCGAGGCCCGCGCCGAGGATGTAGGCCTCGGCGTGTGCGTGGCGGCGGAGGGCTGGCACCAGGGGGTGACCGGGATCCTCGCTTCGAGGTTGAAAGAGCGCTATCACCGCCCGGCGGTGGCTTTCGCTCCGGCAGACCAGGGGATGCTGCGCGGCTCAGCGCGCTCGGTGCCCGGGCTGCATATCCGCGACCTATTGGCGCGCATCCACGGGCGTTCGCCAAAGCTGATCGAGTGTTTCGGCGGGCACGCGATGGCCGCTGGACTCACCATCGAATCCGGGCAGCTGGATGCGTTCCGCCGCGAGTTCGCCGGTGCGCTGGATGAGGCGCTGGGTGGTGAGTTGCCCGAGCTGCGTGTGGAGACCGACGGCGAGTTGCAACCGGAGGAGCTCAACCTGGAGACGGCCTGGGCCCTGCGCTACGGCGGTCCCTGGGGCCAGGGGTTCCCCGAGCCGTGCTTTGACGGCGTTTTCCGGATCCGTCAGAGCCGGGAACTGCGCGGTGGCCACCTGCGGCTGGAGCTGGATGCTGACCATGGCAATGGGCCCACTGTCCCGGCCATCGCCTTCGGTGGGGTCGAACGGGGTTGGAACCAACTGGAGGGTCCGGTTCGCGCGATCTACCGCCCGGAGGTCAACCGGTTTCGTGGCAGTGTCACCCTGCAGCTGCGCATCGAGTACCTAACCACCGCAGGTTGACCGGGAGGCGGGCCGTCCGGCCGCCTCCCGGCTCCGGTCTCAGTCTTCTTCCCGGGCCTCCGCGGTGAGGACCTCGTCGCCCGCTTCGCGCAGGAGCTGCGCAAAATCGGCGATGATCGCTGCGCTGGCATTGAGCAGGGCGTCCGGCAGCTCATCCGCGTCAACATCCGCGTAACGCTCCACCGGCTCCTTGCCGTGGGCCTTGCGGCGCTCATTGTGAAGCTCCAGCAACCGCTCCTCGCGTACCTTCTGCTCCTCCTGCCGGGTGGCCTTGTTCAGGGCGACCGAGGTGTCCTCCCGTATCTCGCGCTTGGCCTCAAGCTCCCGCTCCAGGGCGCGGAAGGTCTCGGTCTGATCCATCCGTGTCTGGTGGCGACGGGCCAGTTCGTCGATGATTGTCTCGAGTTCGAAATGCACCGTGACATCGAGCCCGGCGATCTCCGTTGCCGGCAGCGGGTTCCGGGTGGCGCGCTCGCCGAACTCCTCGTGGCTGAACTCCGAGGGCAGGTGGATATCCGGTTTGACGCCCTCGAGCTGCGTGCTCTCGCCGGTGACCCGGTAAAACTGGGCCAGAGTCAGCTTGAGCTGCCCGGAACGCTCCTCGCCGGGGATGGCGTAATTGTCCAGGCCGATCATCTGCTGCACCGTGCCCTTGCCGAAGGTCTGGTCGCCGAGGACGATGCCCCGTCCGTAGTCTTTAATGGCCGCGGCGAAGATCTCGGAAGCCGATGCGCTGCGTCGATCGACCAGCACCCCCAGGGGCCCATCGTAGGCCGGCTCGCCCCTGGATTCGCCAACCTGCTCGGGGTGGCCGCGGGCGTCGCGAACCTGCACTGCCGGTCCGCCGCCGGTGAACATGGCGGTGAGGGCGGTGGCCTCGCGCAGGGCCCCCCCGGAGTTTCCGCGCAGGTCGATCAGCAGGCCGTCGATCCCCTCCTCGAGCAACTCCCCAAGCAGGCGCTGGACGTCACGCGTGGTGCTGCGGAAATCGTCCTGCCCGGAGTGCGCGGCCTCGAAGTCCCGGTAGAACTTCGGGATGGTGATCACGCCGACCCGCTGCTCCTCGCCCTGAGCGTCGGTCTTCTCGATGACCTCCTTGCGGGCGGCCTGGTCTTCCAGATCGACCTTGTTGCGGACCAGCCGCACCTCGCGCGGTGAACTCTCACTGGCCCCGGCTGGCGGCAGGACGTTGAGCCGGACCACTGACTCCTTGGGGCCGCGGATCATGTCCACGATCTCATCGAGCCGCCAGCCGACCACGTCCTTCATCTCGCCGTCGTCGCCGTCAGCGACGCCGATGATGCGCTCGCCCTCGCGCAGCTCACCGGACTGCTCGGCCGGACCGCCGGGGATGAGTTCGACGATCTCGGTGAAGTCCTGGTCCATGGTCAGCTTGGCGCCGATCCCCTCGAGCTGCAGCGACATCTGCATGTCGAATTCCTCCGAGCGCTGGGGCGAGAGGAATGTGCTGTGGGGGTCGTAGGCGCCTGCCCAGGCGCTCAGGAACTGGTCCATGATGTCTTCGTTGTCGGCATCCACGGCACGGTCACGAAGGGTGTTGTAGCGCCGCTCGAGGTTCTCGCGGATCTCCTCGGTGCTGCGCTCGGCCAGCTCCAGGGTCAGGGCATCATGCGTGACCCGCTGGCGCCAGAGGTCGTCGAGGGCGTCGCGATCGGCCGCCCAGTCGGCCTCGCTGCGGTCCTGCTCGAAGCGGCCGTCGCCGTCGAAGTCGAACCCCTCCTCGAGAAGCCCGAGGGCGAATTGGGTCTGCTCCGCGACGCGCTCACGGTAGCGGGCGTGCAAATCGTAGGCCGCCTCGAGGATCGCGTCCCCCTGACCGGGGCCGAGTTCGCCCATGCGCTCGCGGAACGCCTCGACGTCCTCCTCGAGGAGGAAGAAGCGGCCGTGGTCGAGCTGCTTCAGGTAGGTCTCGGTGGCCTGCTCCATGAGCTTCTCGTCGGACTCGGGACCGCCGTAGTGGTAGCGCTGGAGCAGATCGGCAACCACGCGTGCCTTTTCGAACTCGGTCTGGCCGGGCACCACGCCGTTCTCGCCGGCAGCTGCCGTCGGTATACCCGGTGATCCCGGCAGCGGAGCCGTGGAGAACAGGGCCAGGCCGAGTGCCAGCACAGGGGTCAACAACAGGTGACTTCGGGCCAAAATACGCCTCCAATCCAAGTATTCGGTTGCCGCGAGGCTTGTTACCTCACTTTAGCTCATCGCCCCCAGGCTTTTGGAAGCGACCTCGTATACGTCTTTCGACAGCGTATCGCGCTCAAGGATCCGTTCGAGTTGCTGGCGCATCGAGCGACGCCGGCCGGGGTCGTAGCGGCGCCACTGTGTCAGCGGTGCCAGCAGCCGGGCGGCGAGCTGCGGATTGCTCCGGTCCAGGCGCAGCACGTGATCGCTGAGCAGCCGGTATCCGCTGCCGTCTGGGCTGTGAAAGTGGGCCGGGTTGCCCTGGGCGAACGCACCGAGTAGGGCCCGGGCTCGATTGGGGTTTTCCAGGGTGAAGTCCGGGTGCTCGGCGAGCTGGCGCACCCGGTGGACGGTCTCCGGTCGATCGGCCAGGGCCTGCGTCCGGAACCACTTGTCGACCACCAACGGTTCCCCGGACCAGCGCTCGTAGAAAGCGTCCACCGCCTGCTCGGCCTCCGGGCGCGAGCTGTCCGCCAGTACAGCCAGGGCAGCCAGCCGGTCCGTGAGGTTGTCGCTGCGCTCGAGCTGTTCCAGCGCCCGGCTCAGGTGGCGTTCCGAGCCGGCGTGGAGATAGCTCAAGGCCAGGTTGCGCAGTCGGCGCCGGGCGGCTTCGTCCGGGTTGTAGCGCCAGGGGCCTGTCGCCTGGCTGTGCAGGATCAGCCAGTGCCCCTCCAGCGCCTCGCCCAGGCGGGCACGGACGCGCTGGCGGGCGTCGTGGATGGCCTGCGGGTCGACCACCTCCACCTGCTCGGCGAGGTAGGTCTCGGCGGGCAGGGTGAGTGCCTCGGCAACCAGCGCGGGGTCGGCTTCGGGCGCCTCGAGGGAGGTGCGGAATGCCTGCTCGAGCCGCTCCACCCCGTCGGGCCGCGGGGTGCCCCGCGCCTCGTCGAGGAGAACGCGCATGGCCAGCTGTTGCCCCGCTTCCCAGCGCGCGAATGGGTCGGTGTCATGGGCGAGCAGGAAGCCGAGGTCGTCGTCGCTGTACGGGTAGTGCAGCTTGACCGGCGCTGAGAAGCCGCGCAGCAGCGAGGGCACGGGGCGCTCTGGGCAGTCCTCGAAAACGAAGCGCTGTTCGGACTCGCGCAGTTCGAGTACGCGGGTGCGACTGTGTGCGGTGGAGTCCCGGGCCTCGCGGACCGCTAGCGGCGAACCGTCCTGGCCGATTAGCCCCACGGCCAGCGGGATGTGCATGGGATCCCGGTGCGGCTGGGTCGAGTTGCCGGGCAGGGATTGACGGCAGATCAGGGTGTACTCGTTCCGCTCCGGGTCGTAGTCGTCCTCGATCTCGATCTCAGGGGTGCCGGCCTGGGTATACCACAGGGCGAACTGCTGGAGATCGACCCCGGCGGTTTCCTCCATGGCGGCGAGGAAATCCTCGATGGTGGCGGCCTCACCGTCGTGGCGTTCCAGGTAGCGCCGCACGCCGCGCCGGAAGGCGTCGTCGCCGAGCAGCGTGTGGTACATGCGGATGACCTCGGCACCCTTGGCGTAGACGGTGGCCGTGTAAAAGTTGTTGATCTCCACGTAGGCATCCGGGCGGACCGGGTGGCTCATGGGCCCGGCGTCCTCCGGGAACTGGGCGGTACGAAGCAGGCGCACCTGACCAATGCGCTGGACCGCCTCGGAGCCGGTGGTCTCGGCAAACTGGTGCTCGCGGAAGACGGTCAGCCCCTCCTTGAGCGAGAGCTGGAACCAGTCGCGACAGGTGACGCGGTTGCCCGTCCAGTTGTGGAAGTACTCGTGGCCGATGACCGCCTCGATGTTCTCGTAGTCGCTGTCGGTGGCGGTGTCGGGGCTGGCCAGGACGAACTGGGTGTTGAAGATGTTCAACCCCTTGTTCTCCATCGCGCCCATGTTGAAGTCCCCCACGGCGACGACCATGTAGGTATCCAGGTCGTACTCTAGGCCGTAGTGTTCCTCGTCCCAGCGCATGGCTCGCTGCAGCGCAGCTAGAGCGTGATCGGTACGCCCCGTGTTCTCTGGCTCCACATAGAAATGGAGGGCTACCTCGCGGCCCGAGGCGGTTACGAAGGACGCTTCCTGACAGGCCAAGTCGCCGGCAACCAACGCGAACAGGTAGGACGGCTTGGGGAAGGGGTCGTGCCAGATGGCGTAGTGGCGCCCGTCGTCAAGTTCTCCCCGTTCGATGCAGTCGCCGTTGGACAGCAGCACCGGGCAGGTGGCGCGGTCGGCGACCACGGTGGTGGTGAACGGCGCCAGGACGTCGGGGCGATCCGGGTAGGGCGTGATGCGCCGGAACCCCTCCGCCTCACACTGAGTGCAGAACATGCTGCCGGAGCGGTAAAGGCCGGAGAGGGCGGTGTTCGCCGCGGGATCGAACCGGCTGACGGTCTCCACGCGGCAGCGCTCGGGGGCATCATAGAGGATCACCGCCCCCTGCTCATCCTGGTGCGCGCTGGGCTCCAGTTCGACCCCGTCGACGGTCAGCGCTTCCAGCTCCAGGAACTCTGCGTCCAGGCGCAGCGGCGCCTCATCGTCGGTGGCCGCAGGGTTGCGGCGCAGCTCCAGCGCCGCCTCCACGCGGGCCATGCCAGCATGGAGGTCCACGCGGAGGTGGATCCGGTCGACCAGAAAGGCGGGCGGACGATAGTCGCGCAGGCGGATGGTCTGCGGTCGGGGTGCACTCATGGGGACGCTCGTGTTGAATATAGCGAGGTGATCGGTGTGGAATAAGCAGCTTACCTGATCAGGGCACTCCGGGCACACGGGTGACCCAACGCGGGAGGCTGAATGTACGCAAGTTTCGGGGGGATCGGGGGCGGCGGCCCGGAGACGGGGCTGGAGCTGATCCGGTACGCGGGCAGCGACGGGGCATCGGATGCCGTGTTCCCGCCGCTGCTGTTCATCCACGGCGCCTTCGCCGGTGCCTGGTGCTGGGAGGTCCACTACCTGCCGCACTTCGCCGGCCTGGGCTACGAGGCTCACGCGCTGAGCCTCCGCGGCCACGGGGCGAGCGCAGGCCGGGAGACGCTCAACTCGGCCTCCCTGAGCCACTACGTCGAGGACGTGGCCGAAGCCGTCGAGTCGCTGCCACATCCGCCGGTGCTCATCGGTCACTCCATGGGCGGTTTGGTGGTGGATATCGCCCTGCGCCAGGGCGTACCGGCCGCCGGCGCTGTGCTGTTGGCCTCGGTGCCCCCAACCGGGCTCGCCCCCTCCGGCATGCAGATGATGCTGACCGAGCCGCGGCTGCTCTGGCAGATGGGCATTCTTCAGGGGTTCGGACCGGCCTGGGTCGATGTGGATGAGGCCCATCGGGCCCTGTTTGCGGAAGAGATGGATCCGGAGGTGCTGCTCGATTACACCAGCCGCATGCAGCCGGAGTCGCAGCTGGCCCTGTTTGAGATGGGTTTCCCGCGCTGGCCGCGATGGGGCGGCGTGTCCGTGCCGGTGGCGGTGATCGGGGCCGAGGAGGATGTCATCATCCCGCAGTGGATGGTGCGCACGACGGCGTGGCTCTATGGCGTGGAGCCACGCTGGATCCCCGGCGCCGGCCACGCCACCATGCTTGAGCCCGGTTGGCGCCGCGGCGCGGACTGCCTGGAACGGGCGCTGGCCGATCTGGTCCGGACGGGGGCGGGTCGGTCCTGAAGGTTTTCCGGCAACAAAGCAGGGAATTCGTGGTACCGCTTTGCGCCTCGTTAGGCTAGACTGATCGAGATAGTCCAACCCGAGGGGCGCCACTGAGAACGTCGGCTGGCGCACCGGCACCCGTCCAGGGGATGCTCGACGGGCTATTGAGCGGCCCTGCTACCGGGCGCATCAAGCATAGAGACTAAAAGACCGAGGAGTAGCCGATCATGAAACGCATTGTTCTGGCCGCGGGTACCGCGACCGCGCTGATCTTCGGCGGCATGGGGGCGGCCCTTGCCGACGGCGAATCCATCTACATCAACGGCACGGCACCGACCTGTTCCTCGTGCCATGACCGCGGGGTGGCCGGCGCACCGGAGCTCAACGCGCCCGAAGACTGGGCCGACCGGCCCTCCTCGGTGGACGAGCTGGTCGAGAGCACGCTCGCGGGCAAGGGCGCCATGCCGGCCTACGACGGGCGTGCCGACCGCGAGGATCTGGTCAAGGCCATCGAGTACATGCTCTCGACCCTTTGATCCTGCGGGGCGGCCGGGTCGCCCGGGCCCGGCCGCCAAAGCGGAACCCCGCGCGAAGCCCAGCCCAACGCTCACGGCTACTCGGCGGGGAACCGCGCCACCTTCTCCAAGGTCTCCCCATTCCGCTCGATGACCAGCGGCAGCCAGGTGCCCGGCGCCTGACGGGACACGATGTGCTGCAGGTCGCGAGGATGCCGGATCTCGGTCTCCGCTGCCTTCACGATGCGGTCGCCGGCGGCCAGCCCGGCCTGATCGGCGGGTGTATCGGGGAAGACTTCGAGGATGGTCACCTTCGAATCGTCCTCCTCCATGGCGATGCCCAGACGCGGCGGATCGGGGGTGGCGCGCTCGGGTTCGAGCGCGAAGACGAAGTCCGCCCGATCGGCGTCCGGGCACGCGGCGGCGGCGTCGAGCGGCAGCAGGATGCGGATCGAGTCGTGGCCGAGATCCCGGAGCTGGTGGGCGATGCCGTCACCGTACTCGGCGTGACCCCTGCCGACGATGCCGACGACCGGGCCGCCGTAGGCCTCTAGGGCGGAGACCATCGACTCGGCCATCGCCCGGTCCCAGAACGTCTGCGCCTCGATGAACCGATCCAGGTCGGCATCGTTCTCGCCGGCGCCGGGGTGATGACGGAAGATACCCTGCAGGCGGTCCCGGTACGCCTCGCTGGCCGCTGCCGGCTGGCCGACGGATTCACGCTCGTCCTCATCCAGATCGTCGAAACCGCGTTCCCGCACGGCGCGCACGGTGTCTCGCTCAACGTTGAGGGCTTCGGCCGGCACGCGGTGCGCGCGGACGAATTCGAACAGTGGCATGTAGAGTTCGGCGTCGTAGCCCCAGACGCGCTGCCATTCGGTCTCCTCGAGGAACGCCTCGCGCGTCAGGTTGCCCGTGCGCCAGTCTTCTAGCGGTTTCTGTTTGCTGCGTGGGAACATCTCGAAGCCAATGGCCCCAAGCTCCCCTCGCCCGTGCAAAGCGGCCAGGGTATGGAGCTGCCAGCGGTGGTGGGCGGCATCGTCGTGGCGCTCGCCGAGCAGGATGAAATCGACGCCCTCGAGGGCATCGAGCACCTCATGGGTGCCGAGGGTGCGTTGGTGACCCGGATCGTACCATTGCCCCGGTTCGGCACAGGGGCTGGTGATGGCGCTGCCGGCAAACAAAAGGCCGGCGAGCAGGGTGGTGCTGCGCAGCAGGGGCGTGGACATGGGGCGATCCTTCCTGTGGCCTCGGCCCCATCTTAGGGCTCCTGGCCTGGGTTGGCGACCGCTGCCGGGCTTCGTCCCCGGCTGGGTGGTTCGGCAGGGCAGCGCTGCTGCGCGTACAATGGGATCCTACCGGATGGTACATCCGGTGCGGTTTCGATGGCGGCCAGGGGTAGGGTATGACCGATTTCAAGGGGATTCCGGTGAGCAGCGGTAGTGTCTTTGAACGCGACGGGGTGCGCACTATCAAGGACGGCGTGAAGCGCCGCGGCGATGGGCAGCAGGCGCCGCGCGCACGCAAGCCGCAGTGGCTCAAGGCGCGTGCTCCCGGCGGCGAGGGCTATCGTCGGGTGCGCGGTATCGTCCACGACCACCACCTGAGCACGGTCTGCGAGGAGTCCCATTGTCCCAATCTGGGCGAGTGCTGGAGCCACGGCACGGCCACCTTTATGGTTCTCGGATCGGTGTGCACGCGCACGTGCCGGTTCTGCTCCGTGGATACCGGCAACCCCAAAGGGCGTCTGGATGACCGGGAGCCGCAGCACTGCGCCGAGTCGGTGCGCCTGATGGGATTGCGCTACGTCGTTCTGACCTCCGTCGACCGTGATGACCTGCGCGATGGCGGAGCGGAGCATTACGCCCAGTGCGTTCGGGCTATCAAGGCGGAGAATCCGGAAACCGCGGTCGAGGCCCTCACGCCGGATTTCCGTGGCGATGAAGAGGCCGTGCGGACGGTGGTCGAGTCCGGGTTGGAAGTCTTCGCTCACAACGTCGAGGTGGTCCGGCGCCTCTCACCGCAGGTGCGCGACCCGCGTGCCGACTATGAGCAGAGCCTGGACGTGCTGCGGGCGGCCAAGCGGTTGCGCCCCGACGTGGTGACCAAGTCGAGCCTGATGGTGGGGCTCGGCGAGACGGATGCCGAGCTCCATGAGGCCTTCGAGGATTTGCGCCGGGCGGAGGTGGACATCGTCACCCTGGGGCAGTATCTGCAGCCGACCCGCAACCACCTTCCGGTGGAGCGGTTCGTGAGCCCGGACGAGTTCGAGGCCCTTCGCCAGGAGGGGCTGAGGCTGGGGTTCCGTGAGGTCGTCGCGGGTCCGCTGGTGCGTTCGAGCTACCGGGCGGACCGCGTGCTCGAGGGCAACAACGTCGGCTTGCCAGCCCCCGGCCCGGACGCTGGTTGACGGTGCCATGCCCGTCGCCCTGTCCGGACCGGCGTGTTGCCCGGAGGCCCTGCGGGCCCGTCTGACCGGGCAGGCCTGGCCTGAGCGCGGGTGGCGCCGATCCCCGGGGCACCCAGTGCCGGCATCGGTGCTGATCGCCCTGCTTGAGCCGCAGCATCAGCCGCGAATCCTGCTGACGCGGCGCGCCGGCGGCCTGCGTGATCACCCGGGGCAGGTGAGCTTCCCGGGGGGGCGCGTCGATCCGGCCGATGCCAGCGCCGAGGCGACCGCCCTGCGCGAGGCGCACGAGGAGGTTGGGCTTGAGCCCGACGCGGTGCGAGTCCTCGGGCGGCTCGGCCGCTACCATACGGGTACCGGGTTCGTGATCCAGCCGGTGGTTGCCGTCATTCGCAGCCCGGTCATCTGGCGGCCGGATCCGGGCGAGGTCGAGTCGGTCTTCGAGCTGCCCCTGGAACGGCTGCTCGAGGGGCGTGTCGACGGCGAGGTCCGGGTGCCCGGCCCCTTCGGACGGATCGAGCGCTTCCCGGCGCTGATTCATCAGGAGCAGCTGATCTGGGGGGCGACAGCAGGTATGCTCTGGCAACTCCGAGAAGCATTACAGGGCATAGGCTAAATGGCGGGACGTATGGCGGGCAGGGTGCGGTGTCGGATGGACGCTGCGCGAGGTGCAGGGTTGCTCGGGTCGGGGATCTGGTTGCTGTTGCTGGCGATGCCGGTCGTGGCTGACGAAGCCCCTCCGCCCGAGCAGGCGGGCGAGGGCGAGGTGGTCGACGAGGACGCCTTCGAGGAGCACGACTGGGATCGGACCCTTCACCGCTTCGAGCTGCAGGACGGCGTCGACGTCGTTGGTGAGGAGCAGACCGCCCGGGCGAATGCCGAGGATACCCTGCTGGATGTCGCCAAGCGCCATGCGGTCGGCTACGAGCAGATCCGCATGGCCAACCCGGGCGTCGATACCTGGCTGCCGGGGGAGGGCGCGGAGGTTCGCATCCCGTCACGCTACATCCTCCCCGATGCGCCGCGTGAAGGCGTGGTCATCAACCTGGCCGAGATGCGCCTCTACCACTACCCGGAAGACGAGCAAGTGGTGGAGATCTTCCCGGTCAGTATCGGACGCATGGACTGGTCAACCCCGCTCGGGCGTACCGAGGTCACCGGGAAGATCGAGGACCCGGCCTGGTACCCGCCGGAGTCGATCCGCAAGCAGGCCGAGGAGCGAGGCGAAACGATGCCACGCGAAGTGCCCCCGGGACCCGACAACCCGCTGGGTCGGCACGCCATCCTGCTCGACATCAGTGGCTATCTGCTTCACGGCACCAACCGCCCCTGGGGCATCGGGATGCGGGCCACCCACGGGTGCATCCGGCTGCATCCGCGGGATATCGAGTACCTCTACGATCAGCTGTCAGTGGGCACGCCGGTGAAGATCGTCAATCAGCCGTTCCAGGCAGGTTGGTCTGCCGACGGGGTGCTCCACCTCCAGGCGTTTCCGTTCTTCGAGGAAGACGATCCGTCGCGGGCGGAGCGCGTCGAGATGGCCGTCGAGAGTGTCGCCCACGCCCTCGGCGATACGGCCCATCGGGTGGACGGCGCGCGGGTCCGCGCGGCTGCCGATGAGCAGGACGGCCGGATCCGCCGTGTGTCCCGGAGTAACGCCACCCCGCATCGTCCGTCCGGGGAGTGAGCCACCCCCCAAGCCGCATAGCGGCTATCGGCGGGGTGCTGCGCCGCGGTGGGGTCGACGACCCTTGCTGCCATGCCCGGAGCGAAAAAAAAGCCCGGCGCGGGGCCGGGCTTCCGGGGATGCCGGGCGTCGCGTTAACGCCCGGGGTTCCGACGGTTGGTTACTTCTGCATCGTCCGCTCGAACATGCGGTCGATCTTCTCCTCGTTGTCCTCAGCCTTGCGCAGCGCCTCCTCGGCGATGCTGTGTGCCTCGGCCGCCCGCTCGTCAGCGCCCTCGGCGGTGTCGCGGGCGTCTTCAGCGATGGCGCGGGTTTCGTCCATCTCGGCGTAGAGGTCCTCAAGCTCACGGTCCACCGCGGCGCCAATCTGATCCTCATCCACGGTGGCGCAGGCGGCGACCAGGCCGAAGGCGGCGCCGACAGCCGCGAGCTTGGCAACGGATGCGAAACGTTGAGGCATCGAGTATCTCCTTGTGCTGGGAAGGTTTTTTTGCGCCTATTCGTGTTTGAATGCTAGCGGATATACACGCGTGTGCCAATGCCCACAAGGCTGGCCAGCGCCTCGACCTGATCGTCTTCCAGCGCCACGCAGCCATCTGTCCAGTTGACATGCCGGTGGAACCGGACATCACCATCGCCCACCCCGTGGATGCCGATATGCCCGCCCAGAGCCGTCCGCTGGGGCGGACGACCCAGGCGGGCAAAGTCATCCAGAAAATCAAGATACTCCTCTTGGTCGATGGTCCCGTCATCCCGGGCCTTGCGCGCATTCTCCAGACTTGGGTAATTCAGCCCGAGAAAAAGATGGTACTGGCTCTCTTCATTGATCCGGTTGATGCGGAATTTTCCCAGCGGAGTGGTCCGGTCGCCGCGACGGCGGGTTTCCGCCGTGCCGTAGCGGCCCACGGCGAGGTTTTCAAAATGCGCGAAGGGGCGGTCCCCTTCAAACACGGTTATCCGGTAGGTATCGGTGTCCACCAGAACCCATCGTTCATCGTCCTCCGGCTTGAACGGCAGGTCGTTCGGCGGCTCCTGCTGCGCCGCGAGCAGACCCGGCGCAAGCATTGCCAGGCAAAGGAGCAGCCGCGCCATCCGGCTCACGGTCGGCCTCCGGTCTGCAGCCACTGGTGCAGGTCCCCGGCATCGAACGGCCAGAACAGGCGCCCGCCGGGGTGCTCGCCCTCCAGGAAGGGAATGCGCTCCTGGAGCGCCGGGTCGTCCGGGAAGTGGTCGAGGACGTCGGCCTCGTGCAGCTGCAGCGGGGTGTAGGCCGCATAACGGCGGATGAGGTCGCGCGCCTCGTCGCAGAGGTGGCAGCCGCTGGTCCCGTAGAGCGTCACGGATTGGGTCATGGGTGGCGTGTGTGCCGCTGGCAACCGTACCTTGGCGTATAATACCCAGCCGGCCGGCCCCGGCAAACCATCGCTGAGTGACTGCAGAGAGGGACTGATGACCGAGCCGCCGTGCATACACGGGCGTTTGAGCGTGGCCCCGATGATGGAGTGGACCACGCCGCCGGCACGCTACTTCCTGCGCCTGCTGGCGCCCAACGTGCGTCTCTACACGGAGATGGTGCCGGCCGTGGCGCTCTGGCACGGGGCGGCGGAACGTTTTCTGCCGTTTCACCCGGCGGAGCACCCGGTGGCGGTGCAGTTCGGGGGTAGCGACCCGCAGGAGCTGGCCCACGCGGCGCGCCTCGCCGAGCAGTGGGGTTACGACGAGGTCAATCTCAACGTCGGGTGCCCCAGTGACCGTGTGCAGTCGGGGCGTTTCGGGGCCTGCCTGATGCTCGAGCCGGCCCGGGTGGCCGACTGCGTCGCCGCGATGCAGGCGGCCACCCGCTTGCCGGTGACGGTCAAAACCCGCATCGGGGTCGACGATCACGACAGCGAGGCCTTCCTGGACGCTTTCGTGGAGGCCGTGGCCGCAGCGGGGTGCCGGAGCTTTATTGTGCATGCCCGCAAGGCATGGCTTTCGGGGCTCAGCCCCAAGGAGAATCGCGAGATCCCGCCCCTGGATTACCTCCGTGTGCATCGGCTCAAGGCGCGGCGGCCGGATCTGGAGGTGGCGATCAACGGTGGTATTGCGGATGCGGCGACGCTGCGGGAGCAGCTGCAGTGGGTCGATGGGGCGATGATCGGCCGCGAGGCCTTCTCCAATCCCTACGTGCTGGCACAGTGGGATTGCATGCTGTTCGGAGGCGAGTTGCCCGGGCGTCGTGCTGTGGTGACCGCGTATCTGCCTTATGTCGAGGCGCGCCGGCGCGAAGGGGTGCCCATGAGCCAGCTGGTCAAGGTGCTCATGGGGCTGTTCAATGGATTGCCCGGTGCCCGCGCCTGGCGTCGGACCCTGACCGAGGGCAGTCAGCAGCCGGGGGCCGGCCCCGACGTGATCGAGCGCGCGCTGAAGTGCGTCGCCCATGGGGAGGCTGCATGACGGCGGCGCCTGCTGCCCGCTAGGCGTCGTGGGGCAGGGTCTCCAGCCTCCAGCCCTCTGGTTGACAGCGCAGCAGGCTGCCCTGATCGAACCAGTCACCCACCACGAAGCGTTTGCCCCAACCGAAGGGTGTGTCCAAGTCGTGAATGGCCGGACGATGCGTGTGGCCGTGGATGAGCCAGCGCACCTGGTGCTCCCTGAGTGCCGCATCCACCGCCACCGGGGTGACATCCATGATGGCCTCGTCCAGCTGCTGGTTCCGCTCGGTGCTGGCGCCGCGCGCCTGGCGCGCCTGCTCGAGTCGCTCCGCCACCGGCAGCGCCAGGAAGTGCTGCTGCCATGCGGGATCGCGCACCATGGCGCGGAACTCCATGTACTCGGCGTCATCGGTGCACAGGCTGTCGCCGTGCATCATCAGCGCGTGTTCGCCGTGGATGGTCACCACGCTGGGATCGGGGAGCAGGTGGGTGCCGCTGGCTGCGGCGAAATCGGCACCGAGCAGGAAATCCCGATTCCCGTGCATGACGTAGATATCCGTGCTCGCCGCGGCTGCACGGAGGGCCTGCAGGACGGGGTCGTCGGCGGAGACCGCGTCGTCGCCGATCCACGCCTCGAACAGGTCGCCCAGGATGTAGACGGCTTCGGCGCCCGGCGCCTCCTTCTCGAGGAAGCGCAGGAAGGTGTCCGTCGCAGCCGGGCGGCTGCGGTCCAGGTGCAGGTCGGCGATGACCAGAACGGGTTGGGGCATGGCGTCGGTCCGAGTCCGGTGTCATTAACGGAGCGCCAGTGTCCCTCGAGGGCGGAGCGCGGGCAAGGCCGTGGGATGCCCCCGGAATAGGGCGACGCTGTTAAAATGCCCCGCCATGAACGAGATGACCGTCAAGACGCGCTTTGCACCGAGCCCGACCGGGGCCCTGCACCTCGGCAACCTGCGCACGGCCCTGTTCAATGCCCTGCTGGCCTACGGCAACGGCGGGCGGTTCGTGTTGCGGATCGAGGATACCGATCGTGAGCGCTACAGCCCGGAGGCGACCCGCTCGCTGATGGGCGATCTGCGCTGGCTGGGACTGGACTGGCAGGAAGGCCCGGAGGTGGGCGGTCCGGCGCCGCCGTACCACCAGTTTGACCGGGGATTTCTCTACGACGCCTACTACCGACAGCTCGAGGCCGAGGGGTGGGCTTACCCCTGCTTCTGCAGCGAGCGCGAGCTGGAGATGGCCCGGCGTGCCCAGCGCTCGGCCGGGCAGCCGCCGCGCTATCCCGGCACCTGCGCACGCCTCAGCGCCGATGAGGTGGCGCGCAAGCGCGCCGAGGGGGTGCAGCCGGCTCTGCGGTTCCGGGTGCCGAGCGGTGAGCAGGTGCGCTTCGATGATCGCATCCACGGTGAGCAGAGCTTCCGGACGGATGACATCGGCGACTTCATCATCCGCCGCGCCGACGGCACCGCCGCGTATCTGTTCACCAACGCTGTCGATGACGCGCTGATGGGGATCACCGATGTCCTGCGGGGGGATGATCACCTTACGAACACCCCGCGGCAGTTGCTCATCCTGAAGGCCTTGGGGCTGTCGGCGCCGCGTTACGGCCACATGGGGCTGATCACCGGGGCCGATGGCGCGCCGCTGTCCAAGCGCAACGGCAGTCGCTCCGTCGGTGAGTTGGCTCGAGAGGGGTATCTGCCCGAGGCCATGCTCAATTACCTGGCCCGGGTCGGGCACACCTGCGCGTCCGAAGCGCTGCTCGATCTCGCCGGCTTGGCCGAGGTCTTCGATCCGGCGCGTATCAGCACGGCGCCGTCGCGTTTTGACCCGGACCATCTGCGGCACTGGCAGGACGAGGCGGTGCACCGCAGCCCGGCGCGGCGCCTGCGGCCGTGGATGGGGATCGATGCCCTGGTGCCCCCGGGGTACGCCGACGACCTGGTCAACGCCGTGCGCGATAACGTGCGTTTCCCGGCGGATGCGCGGGACTGGGCCAAACGGGTCTTCGCCGGGCCGCCGGGGCTCGATGCCGACGCCGAGGCGGCCATCGTCTCGGCGGGGCCGGAGTTCTTCGAGGCTGCCGTGGGTGCCGCTGAGGAGGGCTACACCCGGTTCAAGGGGCTGACCGAGGCGGTCAAGGAACGCACCGGGGTCAAGGGCAAGCGACTCTTCATGCCGCTGCGCGCGGCGCTTACCGGTCGATGTAGCGGTCCGGAGCTGCAGCCGGTGGTCGACCTGATGGGCGGTGAGCGGGTGGTTGAGCGGCTCAGGCGCGCCGCCACCCTCGCCGCGGAGCAAGGCGCGCAGGGGGAGTGATGCTGAAGATCCACAACAGTCTGACCGGAGCCAAGGAGCCGTTCCGGCCCATTGAGCCGGGGCGGGTGCGGATCTACGTCTGCGGCATGACGGTCTACGATCTCTGCCATCTGGGCCACGCCCGTGCCCTGGTGGTGTTCGATGCGGTGGTCCGGTATCTGCGCTGGCAGGGTTACGAGGTGACCTACGTGCGCAACATCACCGACATCGACGACAAGATCATCCGCCGCGCGGCGGAGAACGGCGAGCCGATGAGCGCCCTGACCGATCGCTTCATCCAGGCCATGCACGAGGACTGCGCGGCGCTGGGCGTCGAGCGCCCCGACCATGAGCCGCGTGCCACCGAGCGCCTTGAGTCGATGATCGCGCTGATCGAGGAGCTGATCGCCGGCGGCCACGCCTACGTCGGGGAGAACGGCGACGTCTACTTCTCGGTGGCCAGCTTCCCGGCGTACGGCAAGCTGTCCGGGCGTCGGGTGGAGGAACTGCGCTCGGGCTCGCGCATCGAGCCCGACGAGGCCAAACGCGACCCGGTGGATTTCGTCCTCTGGAAAGCGGCCAAGAGCGGTGAGCCGGCCTGGCCCTCGCCGTGGGGAGATGGTCGGCCCGGCTGGCACATCGAATGCTCGGCCATGTCCCGTGACCTACTCGGCAGCCACTTCGATATCCATGGGGGCGGGGTCGATCTGCAGTTCCCGCACCATGAGAACGAAATCGCCCAGAGCGAGTGCGCCAGCGGTCACCGTTTCGTCAACTACTGGATGCACAACGGCCACGTGCGCATCGATGACGAGAAGATGGCCAAGTCGCTGGGCAACTTCTTTACGGTGCGCGACGTCCTGGCCGAGCATCCGGCCGAGGCCGTCCGTCTTTTCCTGCTCTCGAGTCACTACCGCAGCCCGCTCAATTACACGGGGGATGCACTGGGCGAGGCCCGCGGGGGGCTGGAGCGGCTCTACAACGCCCTGCGCGGACTGCCGGAGGCAGAACCGGCGTGCAGCCGGGCGCGGGAGCGCTTCCGTGAGGCGATGGACGACGACTTCAATACCCGCGAAGCCCTCGCGGTGCTCTTCGAGAGTGCCCGTGAGATCAACCGGCTGCGCGAGGGCGGTGACGAGGCAGGAGCTGCTGCGGCAGCCGCCGAGCTGCGTGAGCTCGGCGCGGTCCTCGGGCTGTTGCAGCAGGACCCGGAGAGCTACCTGCGCGGCGATGTTGCGGATGCCGAGGTCGACGAGATCGAGGCGCTCGTGGCGCAGCGGGCAGCGGCGCGCAAGGCGAAGGATTTCGCCGAGGCCGATCGGATCCGGGACGAACTCCAGGCGCGGGGGATTGAGCTGGAGGACACGCCGGAGGGGACCAAGTGGCGGCGAACCCGCTAACGAGGAGGGCCGCATGGCGTGGCTGATCGGGGTAGTGCTCGCCGTTCTAGCCGGTGCCCTGGTGGCGTCGGCCTATGCCGTTTACCGCGTGCAGCGCACCCTGGAGCGGGTCCAGCAGGCTGAGCAACGCATGGAGAGCGTCGAGACCACGACCCGGCAGATCCTCGAGCACTTCCGGGGGCTCTCCGCGGGGGCGGTCGGCCAGGGGGAGCACCTGGCCCGGCTGGAGCAGAACCTGGCCCGGCTGCGGCGGCGTCTGGATCAGGTGGCCGCAGCCGGCGGCACGGATGGCAGCCGCTTCAATCAGGCGATCCGCATGGCGCGCAAGGGGGCCGAGGCCCGGGAGATCGCCGATACCTGCGAGATCAGTCAGGTGGAGGCGGACCTGGTGGTTCTGCTTCACGGTCCGGGGCGCGGAGAGGGCGGCGCCTCCGGGTGATCGAGTGACGGGCCGGCGCCGGCGGGCCCGACATCCTGCTCCACCGTCCAGGTGAACGCCAGTAGGGCAGCGATGGCCTCCGCAACCTCGGGGGGTGGTTCCGCGTCGTCCTCAAGGCGGGCCAGTGCCGCGGCCAGGTCGGGGTCGTCGGGTAGCGCGAAGCCCCGGGTTGCGGCTCGCTCCAGGAGGGTCCGCCCGAACTCGTCCGGCTCCGGATCAGATCTGCTCATCGATGATCCCCTGGGTTGCGGTGGATGAAGGGGCGGTACCGTCGTGAGCCGGCCACCCGTGGTAGCAGGTAATCGCGCCGGGTTCGAGGCCGGCGGCGCGGAGGCGTTGTTCAAGCTTCGGGAGCGCGTTGGCCAGGCGCTCGGCGCTGACACGCCGCTGGGCCCACCAGGCCAGATCGGCGCGCCCGCCGGCCAGGTGCAGCGAGACTGCCACCGGGCCCAGTCGCTCGAGTGCCAGACGGGCCTCGATGGTCCACGCTGCGCCGCCGTCTGCCCCGGTGGCGGGGCGGATGCGCAGTCGCAGGGCGTGCAGGGCGTCGCCCTGGCGTACCGGGATGTCGAGCGTCCAGTCGCGTGTCCCGCGGGTGTGGAGGGCACGGTGGGCCTGAAGTGCCTGGATGCGCCAGAAGAAGGCCTCCAGTTGGTCGAGCAGGGCGCGCTCGGCCGGCGGGAACTCCGGCGTGGGCCTCTTGCGGTCGCCCCCCTCCGGGTGGCGTGGGCGCAATGCAGCGAGCCAGGCGCTCAACCGCCCCTTGAGATCCGCGCCCGTGTCGGCACCGTGGGCCAGTCGAGCCTCCAAGTAGAGGCCGGCGTGGGCCAAGGTCTCGCGGATACCGGCGGCGGAGCTCAGTGAGCGTGCCGACGGCACGGCATCCTGGAACTCTTGGCACGCTGTGTGCAAATCAAGGTTGGTAAGAGGGCGCCGGAGTGCGCTGCGCAGGTCGCCTACCAGCGATTCCGCAGTGGCCTGGCGGGGCAGGGCCTGGCGCAGGGTCCACTGCAGCGCCGGGCGGGGGCCAAGGTGGTCGGTGACCTGTAGCACCAGGGGGTGGCCCACGCTGGCCACACGCAGTCGCAGGCGATCGCCGTCGGCCACCGGTACATCGGCCCGTGCGGGGAGGCGGTGGGCGCCGAGGATCAGGATCAGCCCGGCCCCGGTGAGCCGGGCCCGCGCCTCCAGGGTGTCCCCCAGGCGCAACGGCAGATCCGGCCGGCCGCTGGCCTCTGGGAAGCGGATCCACACCGTGGGACGTTGTGCTGACATGTCAAGCAATTGACACCCCTGGTGCGTCAAAAAAATGTCGCTCTGCTACAGGTGTCGCCCTGGTGACGCCGGACTAGTCCTCGGCCGCCAGGCTCTCGGCTACGGACTCGAAGGAGCGCACCCACGCACCGCGCTCCGCGACCGCTTCTGGGAGGGCGTCAAGGGCTGCGTGAGCGGCCTCTCGGTCTTCGTGGGAGCCGTGTAATAGCAGGAACCACAGATCGCCGTCGTCGCGCTCCGTAGCGACCACGTGGGTCGGCTCATCCAGTGGCTGTTGCCCCGCGTATTCCTGCAGCGGAGCTGGCTCAGAGGCGGCCAGCAGCTGGATGGTGTAGCGCTCCCCGTCCTCGCCGCGGATCCAGTCCGCGCTATCGGCCAGGTCCTCCTCCGCGGTTTCGGTGCCCGGCTCGCCCTCGGTCGGGCCGCTGTCAGTTGGCCCTTGCGCAGCATCCGGGGTGTCGAGGAGCTGCAGGTTGGTCGTCGACTGTCCCGTGGGGGAGGGTGGCTCCTGTTCGTCAGGGCTGTCCCGGAAGCTGTAGCGCCCGGGTAGATCCAGGCCAAAGGGTGTGTCGCTTGCCGGCTCGATCTCTTCGCTTTCGGCCGCGACTGTCTCCTCCTCGGGTTCCTCGAAATCCTCGATGGCGAGTTCCTCCGTCGCCGGGCCGGTGGATAGCTGGTGCGTGAGCAGCCAGTAGGTGCCCGCCGACGCGGCCGTGATCCCGGTGACACCGGCCAGGGCCCACCGTAAGCCGGTGCCGCGGAGCCCGGGCGATTTCGCCGGGCGCGGCCCCGGCTTGGGCGCCGGCTGGTCGGAACTGGCCAGCCGGGCGGTCAGGCGTCGATAGGCCGCCTCGTTGATCCGCTCCGGGTGTCCGCCGGATTGCCGGAATATGTCCTCGATCTCGTGCGGGTCGAACAGGGTGTGCTCGGCACCGGCGCTTCGGGTTCGGTGGTCCAGGTAGGCGCCGGTCTGCTCCTGGCTCAGCGGGTACAGGGTCGTGGTGTGAAACCGCTCCGCGGGCGGCGTCTCCGGGAGGCTCTGCAGGCCGGCGGGCTCGAGGGCCATGGCGAGGCTGAAGGCCTCGTCGTCCTCGGCGAGTTCTGTCCACAGTCCAAGCAGCTCGTCGATCTCCCGTGCGGGCAGGGCGTGGGCATCATCGATAAGCAGGGCGGGGCGAACGCCGCCACGGCGGGCACTCCGCACGTAGTTCAAGGCCTGTTCGCGGGATCGAGGAGCCAGGGTGCCTTCCTCGGCCTCCGCGGCGGCGACCAGAGCGCCCCACAGGGTATCGATGTCGGCACCGTCGCCCTGGACCCGCTGCATGCTCAGCCCGGGGGGCTGAGATTCGGCCAGGCGGCGCAGGAGTGTCGTCTTGCCCAGGCCCGCGTCGCCGCTAATGAGCACGATGCGTTCGCCGCTTTGCAGGAGACTCAGCGTGACGTTGATCTGCGTGATTCGGGCGCTGTCCTCGAAGGGAGGGTCGGGGATGCCGACGAAGGGCTGTGCGGTCAGCCCCAGTCGGTACAGGGCCGCCTCCGGGAGGTGTAACGTCGTGCCGGTTTGCGGAGCCATGCAGGACCTGGAGGGTGCTCTTCGGTCAGTGTTCCGCCAGTTTAACAGAGCCGGTGCGATCGTCATGGCCGGAAGTGTTGACACCCCCGTCAGCCGCCCTTACCATTGCGCTCGCTTTACGGCACAGCGTCCCCATCGTCTAGCTGGCCTAGGACACCACCCTTTCAAGGTGGCGACACGGGTTCGAATCCCGTTGGGGACGCCATACAAATCAAGTAGTTAGGGGCGGCCCCGCCCCTCAAGCGCCCCCAGCATCAAACATCCATCAAACGCAGCTGCCAGCGCGTTCGATGCATCAAACGGGGGGCAGTCCCTCAGCGGCTTCACCTTCGGCGTCTTCCGTTACCCCGTTGCCCCTTGGTACGCCCGTCCGTGGATGCGCCCTCTAAAGGCTGCGGCGCCGGTCACAGGGGGGTCGCCATGACCGACCAACCCACCGCCATGCAGTAGCGAGCTGCCGAGGTGTCGCCGGGTCGCGCCCAGGCTGCCAAGGCATTCCACTAGTTAGATTCGGCCATGGCAGTGCCGGCCTGCTGTTCCCAAACCAATCCTATTTGGGGTGGGCAGATGGTCACGGGGGCTTCAACTTGTGATACAACAACCCTAGCCTTATTCGAGGTTTTCTATGGAGGGGAAGGCAGTGCGCGGAGCCAGTGTTTGGGGGATCGGTGTTTTAGCAGCTGCGCTGTTGCCCGCTGCGGTGGGACATGCGGCCATGGACCGGCAATCGGCGGTTACGCTTGATGTTTATGGTGCCCTGGCGAGTTACGATGGCCTTGATGAGGACCTGTCGGGCGGGGGGCTTCGGGTCGAGGGAGCACCCGGGCCGCTGCTGCTGCGCCTAGAGGGCGAGATGCTCAGGGGTCAGGATACTGACGTAGAAGCCAGGCGCGCGGCGGGAGGCATTGGCGTTTTTGAGCCGTGGACGGAGCACACCGGGGTTGTCGCGGAACTGGGGGCGCGGCACCTCAACCCGGATGAGAGTTCGAGCCTAACCGATTACTCTTTGGAGTTTGGTCTGCGCGGCTGGACGGCTGGTGCCAAAGCGGGAGGCGGTTTTTTCCGCGGGGACTTGCGCGGTGTTGTCCTGTACCCGGAGGATTCGGACCGGTCTTCCCAGGCGGGGGGGCGGCTTGAGTTTAGCGGCGCCCCGGACGACTTCCAGTACTTATCGCTGCTCATTCGGGGCGAAGTGCTGAGTGACGAATACCATGCCGCCATCGGCATTCGCGGGCGATTTTAGTGCCAAGCAGTGAAGCGCTTATGGCGTCACACGGATCGTTGATTTGCCGATGCGGTCACGCCGGGAACGCCGCTGCCTTGGCCGGGATGCTTCGCGATGGGGGGCGAAAACGGGTTCGAGTTTTTGAGCGTTTTCGAAGACAAAGGGGCTGGGATACCGTTTTCCCCCGCGTATCTCTGTCTCATTCCATTCGCACGCCAACGGCGGTACGATCCCCCGGTTTTCGAGGGGGTGGCCCCGAGCGCAGCCGCGCGCCGTCGGTCGCCCCGATGAACAAGCAAGGGGGCAGTGTCAGCCATGGCCAGTGTGTTCTCGCGCCTGATCGTCAAGAATCCTGTCGGCGTCCTCTTTGAGGCCCTGCTGTTCCTGTTGGCAATCACGGGGGTGCTCGTGATGCTGGTCTTCTCCTTTGTCAGCGTCTTCCTCTCCGCGGAGACCTGGGCTGCGGTGCTCGGTCTGTTCGATGGGGTCTTGCCGGCCGGTTTGCTCCAGCTGGGCCTTGAGGCGGACGCCGCTGTGCGGTTGTTCTATGTGGTTGTCGCAGGTTTCGCCCTAGTGCTCGTCTCGATGGTGGTGGGGGTGTTCTACAACCTGCTGCTGGCGCCTTTCCTTCGCCAGCGCAACGTGACCGGACTGGCCAAAAGGGGCTTTGAGGTCGGTGACATCTACCAGGGCCGAGGCGAATGGGCCGTGGTCGATACCGCGCACCGTCATGCCTTTTTCGTCACAGCGGCCCGGGCGCTGCAGATTCGGGCCGACGAGATCCGCAAGGTGGAGAGCCGTTCCATGCCCCTGGCCCGGCAACTGCGCATCCGCGTGGACCTGACCGACCCCGAGACGCCGTATCACGAGGTCTATTTCAAGGCGAAGGACCAGGGCGACGCCCTGCGCACCGCGCTCCAACGGCTTTGATGCAGGCTGAGCCGCTTGCCAGGAGCTCCCGGGAGGCGGCAGAAGGCCCGCTGCATGCTAGGGTTAGCGGAGCGATCCTGCTGCCGAGACCCGAAGGATGCTGAACGAATACCTGTTGTTCCTGGCCCAGACCGTCACGCTGGTGTTCGCGGTCCTGTTCGTGCTCGCCGCGGTCGTCCGGATGCGCCAGGAAGGGGGCGTGGCGCCGGGGCGGCTGCAGGTTCGACCGCTTAACGGTGTTTTCCGGCAGCGAGCGGAGGCCCTGCGTCGGGCCGGCGCCTCCAGCACCTGGCGCGGCCGGCTGCGCAGAAAGCTGCAGCGCGGCTCGACGGATCCCGGGGCTGTCGAATTGCCGGACAAGCGGGTCTATATCCTCGAGTTTCGCGGCGACATTCGCGCGCGTGCCGTGGAGGGGCTGCGCGAGGAGATCAGCGCCATCATCGCCGCCGCGCGCCCCGGTCAGGACGAGGTCATCCTGCGCCTGGAGAGCCCCGGCGGGGCGGTGCCGGCCTACGGCCTGGCGGCCTCGCAGCTGGCCCGGTTGCGCGAGGCCGGCATCCATCTGACCGTCTGTGTCGATCGTGTCGCCGCCAGTGGCGGGTATCTCATGGCGGTGGTCGGTGATCGCATCGTCGCCGCACCCTTTGCGCTGATCGGCTCCATCGGTGTGGTCGGAAGCCTGCCGAACTTCCACCGCTGGCTGCGCAACCGTGACATCGATTTCGAGCAGCATACCGCCGGGGCGTACAAGCGGACCCTGACCCTGTTCGGGGAAAACACCGAGGCCGACCGGGAGCGCTTTCGCGAGGACCTGGCCCACATCCACGAACAGTTCAAGGGGTTCCTCCGTCGTTACCGCCCGCAGCTGGATGTTGAGACGGTGGCCACTGGGGAGTTCTGGCTGGCTGAGCGGGCCCTGGAAGCGGGCCTGATCGACGCCCTGCAGACCAGCGACGATTGCATCATGGCCCAGCGGGAGCAGGCCCACCTGCTGGAGGTGGACTACCGCCAGCGGGAGGGGTGGTCCCAGCGTCTGGCCGTGGTGACCGAGCGGTTGTTCGGCCAGCGCAACGCGATGGAACGTTTCGGGCCGGGCCTGGAGTAAGCGTCGCCGGCCGCAGCGCGGCACGGCGATGGGACGGATCGACAGGGAGGCTACGTCATGCGCGCTGCTACCGGGTCGTGATCGCGGGGCTATGTCTGGCGCTGCTGGGGCTGGCGCCTGCGGCTTATAGCGATCCCCTCGCAACGCTGCGCATCTCCACGGATCCCGGCGAGGCAGAACTGCGCATCGACGGTGAGCGCTACGGGATCTCGCCCTCGCACACGCGGGATGCCTTTGTGGTCCGGTTGCCGCCGGGCACGTATCGCATCGAGGCCGAGATCCCCGCCGAGGAGACCGAGCACGGCGAGGCTATGCGCGCCGAACGGGAGGTGACCCTGCGTGCCGACACCGAGCAGACCTTCCACCTGACGCTGAGTGGCCCGGGCGATCCGCTGGCCAGCTACCGGGAGCATCGCGACGCCGTGCGGGCCGTCGCGTCTTTGCCGGACGGCCGGGTGCTCACCGCGTCGGCGGACCGCCGGATCAAGCTATGGCGCCTGGAGGACGGACAGGTGCTGCGCACCTACCCGGGGCACGCCGCGGCGGTGAACGCGGTGACGGCCAGTGCCGATGGGCGCAGCTTCCTCTCGGGCGATGCGGCCGGGGTGGTGAAGCTCTGGCAGACCGACCGGGATCAGGCGCAGCGAACCCTGGTTGAGGCCGATTCGCCGATCCGTGCACTGGCGCTGAGCCCTCGGGGGCAGCGGGCCCTGGTGGCCACCGAGGCGGGCAAGCTGCAGCTCTGGGATACGGCCAGCGGCCGTCAGCTGCGCACGTTCCGCGAGCAGCAGGCCGCCTTCCACGCCGTGACCTACGACTCTGATGGTGCTCGGGCCCTTTCCGCCGGGGCTGGCGATGAGCCCCTGGTGCTTTGGAATGCCACGTACGGTCGCGCGATCGGCGCCTTTGCGCCGGATGAGTCAGGGCCGGTGGAGGCGGTGGCGTTCACCCCGCGTGGCCGGCACGCGCTGGCCGGCACCCAGAGTGGTGCGGTCAAACTCTGGCAGCTCGACCGCGGCCACCTTGCTCTGCGCCTGGAGGGCCATCGCGCGGAGGTGCTGGCGGTGGCCGTCAGCCCTGACGGCCACCGTGCGCTGACCGGGGCTCGGGACGGGTCGCTCAAGCTCTGGGACCTGGAAGCCGAGCCGGAGGACGATCAGCCGGTCGAGCCGGTGCGCAGGTATGCGGGCCACGACCGGGCGGTGTGGGGCGTGGCCTTCACTCAGGACGGGGGGCTGGGTCTTTCGGTGGGCGAAGACCGCCGCCTGCGCCTGTGGCAGGTCGACTGATCCACGACCGGCTTCCGGGCGCGACTAGACCAGCTGCTGCAGGGCCTCCAGGACCTTGTGAGGATGGGCCTCGGCCTTCGAGACCCGGCGCCAATGCTTGCGGACAACCCCTTCGGCGTCGATCAAGACCGTAGAGCGGATCACGCCCATGCTCTTGCGCCCGTACATGTTCTTCTCGCCCCAGGCGCCGTAGCGGCTCATGACCTCTTTATCCGGGTCGCTGAGCAGCGTGAAAGGGAGTTCGTGCCGGTCCCGGAAGCGTTGGTGGGAGGCTGCGTCATCGGGGGAGATCCCCAGCACGGCCGCTCCGGTCTCCTGCAAATCGGCCCAGATATCGCGAAAGGCGCAGGCCTCCTTGGTGCAGCCCGGCGTCTCGTCCTTGGGGTAGAAGTAGACGACCACCGGCTGACCCCGCAGGGCGCTGAGGGTCACGTGCTTGCCGTCGGCGTCTGACAGGGTGAAATCGGGGGCGGGCTGGCCTTCTTCGATCGACATGGGCGTATTCTCCGTGGGCGGCACCGGGCTCTTGCACGGAGGATAGCGTCACCAGGCCAGGGTTGCAGCCCGTCGCTAGATCAACCAGGTGGTACCCAGGCGAACTTCCGGTGCAGCCCCGGGGATCAGGCTCATGGCTTGCCAGCCGAAGGCAAACGTCACCAGCAGGGCGGCGCCAAGCGCGGCCAGGTAGTGGCCCAGGCGGTTGCCCTTGCGCACCCCGGCGATGACGGCAAAGGCGGCGTAAAGCAGCCCCAGGCTGTAGAGGATCAGCAACAGGGCCAGGTGTGGCCCCACCGGCCAGGGCAGGGCAGCCACCACGTTGCCTACCCAGGCGGGGATCAGAGCCACGGAGACCGCGGTCAGTGGACGCCGGAAGTCCGAATAGCCCTGGAATAGGTCGCAAAGATAGTGCGCTGCGGCCGCCAGGGCGATGACGCCGACAAACTGGGTCAGGGCGCTGTAGATGCCGAAACCGATGGGGTCGGGGCGGGTCTCTGGCGGGAACCCGCTGGGGATCAGGGCGTGGGCGATCCCGGCCCCGAGCACGCTGGCCAGCAACAACGGTACCGTCAGCCGCGCCAGGATCCACGGCACGTCCGGATCGGCGTCGTGCCACTCCTCCAGGATCCGGCGTGGCCGGAAAAAGACGCTGGCGAGGGTGTGCCAGCGACCGGGTAGCGCGGGGGCGTCAGCCATCGATAGTCCTCGGAGTCTGTATGTGGGTCGGCAGCCTGAACGGAGGATGCTAAGTACGCCGGATGTGCTTGGCTACCGTCGTGAAGTCGATAAGCGCAACGCAAAAGTCGCGCGACATTCACGTTCCGGACAACATTGGCGGGTAGCCTCCTCGACAGTTTCTGACCGCAATGGAGGTGCCGCTATGATGATGTCCCTGGAAAGTTCCCCGGACCGTGCCCCGGTCTCCGCGCTGACGTCCGACCCAGGGGGAATCCGCGAACCGGCACCGGCCATGGCAGGCCATCCCGCAACGCTGGGTGAACTCGCCCGGCGGGTGCCGGCCATCGCGGCCACTGCCCCGTTGGTTGCGGTCCCTCTATCGGCCGGGTACTGGTACGGGTTGCGTAGTCTGCCGGTCATTGATGAGTGCGGGCTCCCGGTTGGCATCCTGCGGCGGGACGAACTGACCGCGTGGGTGCGCCAGAACGACGGTTGGGTGACGGTGGAACGGCCGAGTCGCGTCCATGAGCTGTCCCGACCGCCACGCGCCATCTGGCGCGCCGAGGAGCCCTGGCGCCTTATGCTCGGCCGTTTCCGGGAAGGGCTGCCCTCGGCCGGGGACGAGTGCCTGGTCGTTGATGAAGAGGGACGCTACGTCGGCATCGTGACCACCATCGACCTGCTGCGTCGCGCGGCCACGATCGCGTAGATCGCGAGCCGCTCCCGTTTGACTCTGTCCGAAGGGCCTGTCCCCTGCGCAGCACAGGCTGCGCAGGGAACGCAGCGTGCCGACGGCTAGAGAAGCCGCTGTCGAATCGCCGAAGAGACCTGCTCGACGCCGATGACCACCAGCAGGATCACGATGATGATCGCCAGTGCGGCGTCGTAGTTGAACATGCTCATGGCGGTGCTCAGTTCCACCCCAATCCCGCCGGCGCCGACCAGTCCCAGAACGATGGCCGAGCGAATCCCTTTCTCGATGCTGTAGAGGCTGGTGGCCGTCATCGACGCGCTCGCTTCCGGGAGGATGGCGCCGATGATCGTCCCTGTTCGGCTTGCGCCGGTGGAGGCGAGTGCCTCGGAGGGCCCCTTGGGGATCTCCTCGATGCGTTCTGAAAAGAACCGCGCCGCGAAGCCGATGGTGTCCATGACGATGGCCAGGATGCCGGCCAGAGGCCCCAGGCCAACGGCCGCTACGAAGATCAGCGCCCAGACGAGTTCGGGGACCGTCCGTAGGGTGGCCACGACGCCCCGGGAGATCCACGCGATGCTCCAGTGCGGTGTGGTGTTGCGGGAGCAGAGCAGCGCCATGGGCACGCTCAGGATGACGCCTGCGGTGACGCCGACCACCGCCATGTTGAGGGTCTCCAGCATCGCCCCGGCGATGCTGTCGAAGCGGCTGAAATCAGGTGGTACTGCACGGGCGAAGAAATCGCCCAGGTTGCCCATGCCTTGCAGAAGCCGCTCGAAGGTTGTGTCGATCGTGCTCAGTCCCTGGATGAGGAATGCCAGGAACCCGACGAGTACCACCCAGGTAAAGACCGACGGCCGCTGGAAACGCTCCGGCGTGGCCGTCGAGCGGGGCTCGTGGCTAGTCATCGCTGACCTCTTCGAAGACGGATTGGTGCGGTGTTTGACGTAGGGCGGTCCGGCTCAGGAAGCGACGGCGAGCCGGGGTTTCGTCTCCGCCTCATCGACGCGCACGGCGCCCTCGTAGAGGGCGTCAAGCTCAGCGCGGCGGATGTCCGCCATGGGGCGGTCGAGCACGATTCGGCCAGCCTTCATGCCGAGGGCCCGTTCACCGAACTCTTCGGCAAAGTCGAGTTGATGTAGGCAGCAGAGCAGGCTGAGTCGCTCCTCTCGGACGATCCCCCAGAGCAGCTCCATGACCTCGCGGGCCGAGCGCGGATCGAGACTCGCAACCGGCTCGTCGGCGAGGACGACGGTGGGTTGCTGCATCAGCGTACGGGCGATGGCCACCCGCTGCTGCTGTCCGCCGGAGAGCTGGTCGGCGCGCTGGCCAGCACGATCGGCGAGGTTGACCCGCTCCAGGCAGTGCATGGCGTAGTCCGGTTCCTCGGCCGCCGCGAAGGGGGCCGTGACGGACCAGAAACTGCGGTGGCGGCCGCTGGCCCCGTAAAGGACGTTCTGAAAGACGCTCAGGTTCTGCACCAGATTGAACTTCTGGAACACCATACCGATGCGGGTGCGCGCCTCTCGCAGTGAGCGGCGCCCGGCCTGGGCCAGATCCGTACCCAGTACACGGACGCCGCCTTGTTGCGGTCGTTCCAGCCCGCTGATGCACCTCATCAGGGTCGATTTCCCGCATCCATTGGCACCGAGGAGAACGACACCCTCGCCGGCTTCCATGCGGAAGTCGATCCCGCGCAGTACCCGAAGCTTTTCGTAACTCTTGTGCAGGTCGTTGCACTCGATGATGGCCATATCCGCCTACCTCAATGAATGGGACCCCGGTAGCGGGTCATGCTGCCGGGGTCGGGCTTGTCCCGCTGATGGCAAGGGGTTAAAGGTCGAATCCGAGGTAGTCGTACGCCTCCCGGACCATGTCGTATTCGTCGTCCGAGATGTCGTACACGAACCGGGCGCCGAGGTACTTCGCCCGCTCCTGGGCCTCGTTGAAGCCCTCATCCTTGCCCGGCTCGACGAAGGCCGAGAAGAGCTCCTCCTCGTGCTCCTGGACGGTATCCCGAATAGCGGCGATGCAACCTTCACCGAGCTCGGCGCGGGCAACCATCGGGTCCCTGGGCATGGTGCCGCTGTCGGCGACCACGTCGTAATCGAAGTCCGCGTCGTACTCCGGGATCAGATCCAGGTCGCGATAGCCGAGAGCGGCGGCGTCCACGTCGCCGTTGACCAGAGCCTGGATGCGGGCATCGCCGGCGTGGACGGTGTCGAGGTCACGATCCAGGGAAAGGCCGGCGTCTTCGATCATCCAACCCTGGGTGATGTGGTTGGTCATCGAGCCGACATCGCCGAAGGCCAGGGTCGTGCCCCGCAGATCCTCGATGTCCTCGGCGCCCAAATTGGCGTTGGCGACAATCTTGGCCCCGTAGGCGTCGCGCTCAAGGCCGAAGGCGACATCGATGTCTGCTTCACTGCTCATGACGACGTACTCGGAGGGGCCGGCCAGGGCCAGATCAATGGAGTCGTAGCGCAAGGCGTTGGCGGCCGCGGTGCGGTTGCTGACGGCGAAGAACTCCATGTTGACGCCGGTGATCTCGCTGAATTGCTCCGCAAAGGGACCGAAAGCGCGGCGCAGCTCTTCGGCACCCTCGATGCCGGTATCGGCCAGGCGCAGGGTGCTCGGACACTGTTCGGCCACGTCGGCGTGGGCGGCCGTCATGCCGGCGCTGAGCAGGGCGACGGCGGTCACGGTGCTGAGGGCTTGGCTCGTAGGTCTCATCGATCACTCCTGGTGGTTGCCGTAGGGGACTCAAGACGGCCCGTCCCGTGGTCCCGTCGTGACTCGCGGTGCACCGTATGCAATGCCGCTTACAGGCCTTTGAAATGCCGATGACGTTCGGATGACACACGGGCTGCGGCTAGCGATGGCACCGGGGACCGGTTCAGGAGCAGCACCAGCGGTGGGACGATGTCCGGGACGTCACCGGCCTGTCACGCGGCTGTCACCGCGCGGGGTTAGCCTCGGTGGCGCTATGAACGAGAAAACCGGATTCGACGGTTCTGTCTGGCAGCCGGAGGCTTTGCTGGACGTCCTGGAGGCGCTGCGCTGGGACATCGAGGAGGGCGCAGAGCGTTGGCTGCGTCGCTACGAGGACGCCTTCCCGGATGGGGTCACCACCAGCGCCGAAAACTTCGCCCACTACCTGGCATTGCGCAACCGCGATCTGCGCAGTGTGCAGCGCTCCCTGGCCCGCTTCGGGCTTTCGTCGCTGGGGCGTCACGAACCCCATGTACTCGCGGGCTTGAATGAGGTCATTGAGGCCCTAGGTGCCCGGGTCGGGCGGGTGACGCAACGAAGGCGCGGTGGACCGACTTTCGAGCAGGCCCACCTCCGCCTGGCGACGCATGCAGCCGATCTGCTCGGTCCGGTGCCGGAAGGCCGTGACAGCCGTGTCATGGTGACCCTGCCATCCGCCGCCGCCGATGATCCGGGCCTGGTGCGTTCGTTGGTCGCTTCCGGGATGGATATGGCGCGAATCAACTGCGCCCACGACGATCCGGCCATGTGGCGCCGCATGGCTCGGCATGTGCGGGACGCCGAGGCCCGTACCGGGCGTTCCTGTCGGGTCCACATGGACCTGGCTGGCCACAAGGTGCGCACCGGCCCTGTTGCCCCGCGGACTCCAGTGGTTCGGCTGAAACCAATGCGGGATGCCTACGGCCGGACCGTTCGACGCGCACAGGTCGATCTGGTGCACCCTGAGCAGACCGGTGACACCGGCCGGGGCGGTGTCCCCCGTCTCTGCCTGGACGGTGAAACCCTGGCCAGTATGAGGGTCGGGGACCGTCTGCGCTTTCGGGATGCCCGGAAATCCAGTCGCCTGCTGGCGGTCCGCGAGGCGATCCCGGGCGGCTTTCGGGCGGATATCGGGAGCACGGCTTACGTGACGCCCAGGACCCGCTTTGCCCTCCAGCGGCGGGGCGCTGGTAAGTGGCAGACCGTGATTCGCGGCCTCCGGTGCGGGGGATTTGTGGAAGCGCAGATGGAAATCCGCCTTTTTGAAGGGGACACCCTGGTGCTCCTGCGTCGGCCGGAGCCGGGAACCCCCGGGCGGCGGGACGAGGACGGGGGGATGGTTGTGCCCGCGCGCATCGCGTGCTCGCCCCCGCAGGTGATCGACCAGCTCGACCCCGGCCAGGCGGTGTGGATCGACGACGGCAAGATCGGTGCCGAGGTGGAGTGTGTCGACGCCCACGGCGCCCGGTTGCGCATTACGCGGAGCCGTCCGCAGGGTGCCGTGCTGCATGAAGACAAGGGCCTGAACTTTCCAGGGCTCGATCTGGGGTTGCCGGCGCTGAGCGCGCAGGATGAGCAGGATCTGGATTTCGTCGCCGAGCTCGCGGACACGGTGGCCCTCTCCTTTACGGAGTCCCGCTCGGATCTGGAAGGGCTGGGGGCGGCGCTGGCCCGGCGCGGCGCCGTGGACCTGGGTGTCATCGCCAAGATCGAGACCCAACGCGGCGTGCAGAACCTACCGGACATCCTGCTCGGCGGGATGGGGCGCTTCGATCTGGGCGTGATGATCGCCAGGGGGGATCTCGCCGTGGAGATCGGCGGCGAGCGTCTTGCAGAGGTTCAGGAGGAACTGCTCTGGCTCTGCGAGGCTGCCCATGTGCCGGTGATCTGGGCCACGCAGGTCCTGGAGAGCCTGGCCAAGAAAGGCATTGCCTCGCGCCCGGAACTGACCGATGCGGCGATGTCCGGCCGCGCCGAGTGCGTGATGCTGAACAAGGGGCCCTACATCGTGACGGCCCTGCGCACGCTCGACGGTATCCTCCATCGAATGCAGCAGCACCAGCGCAAGAAGACCCCTCGGTTGCGGGCGCTCGGCATTGTGCAGAATCAGCCGGCGCCGCAGCCTGCGGCGGACGAGTAGTGCTGGGGGGACCCGGGCGCCTTGCTCAAGGGGGAGGGGCTGTGACCGGGCGCGCTTACGTCTCCTTCCTCATTCGAGGCCTGGCTCACTCGGCGGCTGTTCGCCGCTCCACGAAGATCGAGTTGCCGGGCTGACGCTTTGCCTGAGCCTTGAGTTCGGCCAGCGTATCGGAGATCTCGTGGGGCTGGCTGTAGCGCGCCGCCGTCACGGGCAGGACGGCCAGCGACAGGCTGCAAATGGGGAAGAAACGACGCCGCTGCTGTCGATCGATGCTTTCGATACCGCCACGGCCGCGGGCATGGGCGTCGTAATGCTCCGGCGCCAGCCATGCGAAACGCGCCAGCACGGATTCGCACTTCGCTTGCCAGGACTCCGGTCCGAGGATCATGAGAAAGTCGTCGCCCCCGATGTGTCCGAGGAAGTCGTCGCGCTCATGCAGTTGTTGCCGGAGTGTGTCCGCCAGGGCCTGGATGAGTTGATCACCCTGAGCATACCCGTAGTAATCGTTGAACGCCTTGAAGGCATCGATATCGCAGTGAACGACCACGAATGCCCTCTCTGTGGCCAGGCGGCGCGCAAGCTCCTCTTTGATGGGGACGTTGCCGGGGAGGTCCGTTAGCGGGTTGGCGTGCCGGGCATTGCGTAACTGTAGGTTGGTGATCTCGCGTAGCAGGTCGATTGCGGAAGCGGTTCCCGCGTATCGGCCGGCTGTGTCCACGATAATGAAATCTTCCTCGATGGTTTCGTTGCATTCGGTGAGCTGCCGGCTGAGGTCCTCGAGCGAGGTGTCCTCCTGGACGAATCGTGTCTCAGGATCGGCGAAAGCCCGGGCAGGCCGTCTGCCGTAAAGGGAGTGGGCGTAGGGGTTGGCGAATCGGGACAGGAATCGGGAGGTACGGATCAGGCCGACCGGCTCTGTCCCCTCGGTCACCGCGATGGTCCGCGGCGGCTGTTCGGCACATCGGAGCAGCTGGGCCACTTCAGCCATCGGAGTCTCCGCGGCAACGGTCGCGCACCGTCGGGAGAGCGAGGCGACGGTCCCCCGTGGGGGGCTCGTGTGTCGGCGATTCGATCCGGCGGCGCAATCGAGCTTCCGGGGCGGTACGGCGCTTGGACGGGCGAAAAAGAACCCCTGCATCAGGCGCCAATTGCGGGCCCAGAGGCAGTCATACTCCCCCTGCGTCTCGACCCCTTCGGCGATGACCTGGCAGTCGAGGTCGGCGGCGACCTCCTGAAGCCACTCCATGAAACGGCGCTTGCCCGCGTCATGGTCGATCTGCTGCACGAAGTGGCGGTCGATCTTGACGAAATCCGGTTTCAACTCCGACCAGTGGCGCAATCCGGAATAGCCGGTGCCGAGGTCATCCAGCGCCACGCGGAAGCCCATGCGCCGGTAGTGAGCGACAGCCTCGCCGAGCAGCGTGTAGTCGTGGATGGGGTGTTGTTCGGTGAGTTCGATGATGACCCGATGTGGCGATACGCCGTACTCATGGAGGAAATGCAGCGTAAGTCCTTGCTGGAAGGTCGGGTCGAGCAAGGACTGGGGCATGACATTGATGAACAGGAGCCCGGGTAGGTCCAGCGACGCGAACCGTTGGATACACGCGCGGCGTGCCGCCCAGTCCAGCTCCAGCAGCCTGTCCTGCTCGGCCGCCGCCTGGAATAGGGCGGCGGGCGTGGCCAGGTCGGTGCAGACCGGGCCACGGATCAGGGCTTCATACCCGAAGATATCGCCGCTGCGGGTATCCAGGATCGGCTGAAAGAACGGGCGGAGCCCTCCACCTTGGATGACCGCATCGAGCGACGCCGATTTCAATGCGAATTCGGTCATGGTGTTGGCTACCGAGAAAACGGCGGCGCCCCGACTGGACCGCCGCCTAAAGCTGGCCGTGGCCAGAGGGAGCACCCGATCCCGGCGCTGCCGGGATCCATGGCATGTACGGGAGGCCCGGTCAGGGTCTCCGGGACCTCCCGTCGCAGTGACACCTACCAGTTGTACTGGGCGCGGGCGCCGACCAGGGTCGGACTCTCGTCCGGCTCCCCATTGCGGTCCTTGACGTCGGCGAAGACGACGTTGCCCATAAGGCGCAGGTTGCTGCTGGCGTAGTAGTTGATGCCCAGGGTGAGGTTGTTCTGCTCACCGCCTGCGAACCCGGAGTCGTTCAGGTCCATGTGGCTGTAGCGGGCCGCCAGCTCCCACGCTCCGCCGGAGCCGCTGGGGGTGACGCCGCCGAAGCCGCCGGTGGAGTAGGTGCGGCTCTCGCCGGTGAGCACGTAGCTGCCCTGGACGTGCCAGCCGCTGAAGGTGGGCTCGTCGCCGTTGTCGCGATTCATCGAGACGGTGAGGTACTCCGCCTCGGCGGAGAGGGGGCCAGAGATGTAGGCCGCCTCCAGACCGAGCTTGGTGGTGTCCGTGACATCCTCAACGGTCGTGCCAATAAGCCGCTGGCTGCCGCCGTCGCCATCGCGCAGCTCGGGGCGATCGCTGAAGCCGATGTCCAGTGGGTCATCCTGGTCCTCGTAGACCAGCGAGGCGCCCAGGTGCAGCCGCGGCGCCTCGTTGTGGCGGGAGGCGGTCAGGAACGGGGCGTAGACACCGCGGATGGCATAACCTTGAGGTTGATTGCCTCGGTAGTCCTTGTGAGCACCGCCTTCATCTTCACCCTCATCGTCCCCCAGCGACCGGCCGAAGAACATGGTCTTGAAGCCGAGTTCGTCGCCGGTCTGCTCGTAGGCGATACCGATGCGCCGCGAGTCGGGGATGATGTTGCTGACCGAGGAGCGCTCCATGAAGGTGTAGTTGTTGGAGCTGGTCAGCTGGTTCAGACCCTGCGGCACCTTGTATTGACCCAGCCACAGCCGCCCCGGGCCGAGGCTGCGGCGCAGGCGGAAGTCAGCGGCGCTGACGCTACCCTCGGCCACGTTGATCTCCACCCGGCCGTCCCAGTGCTCGTCAATGCTGCCGTCCATGCCCAGGCGGGCGCGACGGTTGTTGAAGCCGTCGACGAAGTCGGTCTCGTCCTCGTCGATCATGTGGTAGTCCATCTGCAGCCGGCCGCGGATGTCGAACTCGGGGTTGGCCAGAGCCTCGTAGGGGAAGGCCACGGCCAGGCCCGCGCCCAGCAGGGCGGTGGTCGAGAGGTACGGCGCGATTCGTCTCGTTGTCATCAAGGGTCCTCCTCGGGTTTGGAGCGTCGCCGGGGAGCACGGCCCCGACTCGGAGGACACGCTAGGCGGTGTTTCTTACGTCGCGATGACGGTGGTGTGGGGTTTGTGTGAAGCTTGCGTTGTCACAATCCTGCAATGTGCTTGCCTTTTAATGACGCGGGCATGAACGGCCATGCCGAAAAAGGGGATACAGCCTGATGGCAGCAAGGATACTCGTGGTTGAGGACGACTCGGCGGTGCGTGAGATGCTGATCACCTCCCTCGAGCGGCAGGGGTTCGACGTCATACCGGTGGTTGATGCCATGCAGGCCTCGGAGCAGCTGCGCGAGCGGCCGCCGGATCTGATTCTGCTCGACTGGATGCTGCCGCAGGTCAGCGGTGTCGAGTGGGCGCGGGGACTCAAGGAGGATGAGCAGACCCGCGGGATCCCCATCATCCTGCTCACCGCCCGGGGTGAGGAGGAGGACAAGGTGCGGGGCTTCGATTCCGGGGTGGATGATTACGTGACCAAGCCGTTCTCGCCGCGCGAGCTGGCTGCCCGGGTCAAGGCCGTCCTCCGGCGCACGGCCCCGGCGACAACCGATGCCCCTCTGGAGGCGGCCGGCCTGCGCCTGGATCCGGTCAGCCACCGGGTTACCGGACACGGCCAGGCGCTGGAACTCGGTCCCACCGAGTACCGGCTGCTGCGATTCTTCATGGCGCATCCCGATCGCGTCTTTACCCGCACGCAGCTGCTCGATCAAGTTTGGGGCACCAATGTCTATGTCGAAGAGCGCACCGTGGATGTGCACATCCGCCGACTGCGCAAGATCCTGGCCGCGACGGGCCACGACGCCCTGGTCCAGACGGTCCGTGGGGCCGGCTATCGGTTCTCGGAACAGACCTGATCCGCGGCTGAGAGAGCGGATCCCATGACACGCAATCCCTGGCCGGGGTTTCTGCTGACGCTCCTCGCCGCGCTGGCGGTCTGGTTGATTGCCGGGCTGGCCACCGGCTGGTGGGTGGAGGCCGCGGCGATCCTGCTGGCGCTGGGTTACCTGTGGAACCAGTATCAACTCTGGCGGCTGGAGCGCTGGCTGCGGGTCGGCCGCAAGCTGGATCCGCCCATCTCCCGCGGGGTCTGGGGCGAGGTGTTCCATGCCCTGCATCGCCGCCAGCGCCGACAGCGGGAGCGCAGGCACCGGCTGCGCCGGGTCATCCGCGAGTACCGGGAATCCGCCAAGGCGATGCCCGATGCCACCATGGTGCTCTACGCCGATGATCGTCTGCTCTGGTGGAACAATGCGGCACGCGAGCTCCTCGGCCTGACCTGGCCGGGCGACGAGGGGCAGCGTATCAGCAACCTGCTCCGGCAACCGGAGTTCAGGGCCTTCCTGGATACCGCCACCAAACACAGCGCGCCGCTGACCATGCCGTCGCCGGTCGACCCGCGGATCACACTGGAGCTTCGTCTGGTCCCCTACGGCCGCGATCAGCGGTTGCTCATCGCCCGCGATATCAGCCGCACGCAGCGGCTCGAGACGATCCGGCGGGACTTCGTGGCCAATGTCTCCCACGAGCTCAAGACCCCCTTGACCGTGATCTACGGCGTTGCCGAGGAGATGGGTGAGGAGTTGGCCGCGGAACAGCCTGTCTGGGCCGGCTCGATTCGGCTGCTGCAGGAGCAATCCGCGCGGATGCAGCGACTGGTCCAGGATCTGCTTACCCTGTCCCGTCTGGAGACCGGGTCGCTGGCTGAGGAAGAGGATCCGGTGGATATGCAGGCCCTGCTCGAGGAGGTCTGTGCCGAGGCGCGGACGCTCTCCGGAGACCAGAATCATCGGATCGAGCTTGAGGCGGAGCCGGGCCTGTTCGTGCGCGGATCGTACGGAGAGTTGCGCAGCGCGGTTGCGAACCTGGTCTCTAACGCCGTGCGCTACACACCGGGCGGTGGTGCCATCCGCGTGCGCTGGCAGGCCGATGCGCACACGGCCCGGTGCGAGGTCGCGGACAGCGGCATCGGCATCCCGCGCGAGCACCTGCCGCGGATCACCGAGCGTTTCTATCGGGTGGACAAGGCCCGCTCCAACGCCACCGGGGGTACCGGGCTGGGGCTGGCCATCGTTAAGCACGTGATGCATCGCCACGGTGGTTGGCTGAACGTGCGCAGCGAGCCCGACCAGGGATCCACCTTCACGTTGGTCTTCCCGGCGCGGACTTTGGAGCGCGACGGCGTTTCATCGAATCGTCACCCTGCCTTCACGAGCCGGTAAGGGAAGCGGCGCAGACTCTTTCGTGCCTGGAGTCAGGCTTCCCGAACAAGCTGAGTGGAGCAGAGATCATGTGGAAGAGAGGTTGTTTCCTGGGCATCGCCAGCATGGCCCTGGTGGCCGGCGGGCCGCTGGGTGCTGCCGAGGTGGATGACGACCTGCCGAGTTACGAGCGGGTTTCGGGCATTTCCGGCAACCTGGGCAGTCAGGGCTCGGATACCCTCAACAACCTGATGACGCTATGGGCGGAGGAGTTCCAGGATTTTTACCCCAACGTCTCGGTGGAGATCGAGGGGGCCGGCTCGGGGACGGCGCCGGTGGCGCTGACCGAGGGGACTGCGAACTTCGGCCCGATGAGCCGGGATATGCGTTCCTCGGAGATCGAGAGCTTTGAGGATGCCCACGGTTACGAGCCCACCAAGGTGCGGGTGGCCATCGACACCATTGCGGTCTTCGTCAACCGCGACAATCCGATCGACGGGCTGACCATGGAGCAGGTGGACGGGATGTTCTCGGCCACGCAGCGCTGTGGTGGCAGCGATGTCACGCGCTGGGGCGACGTGGGGCTGGACGGCCCCTGGCAGAATCGGGACATCACGCTCTATAGCCGCAACGCCGTCTCCGGCACCTACGGCTTCTTCCGCGAGCACGCCCTGTGCGACGGCGACTTCAAGGACGCCATCAACGAGCAGCCGGGCTCCGCCTCGGTGGTCCAGGGTGTGTCCGAATCGCTCAACGGCATCGGCTACTCCGGGATCGGCTACCAGACCTCCGGTGTGAAGGCGATCGCCCTGGGCGACGACGAGGACAACCTCTACGAGCCCAACGCCGAGAATGCGGTCAGCGGCGACTACCCGCTGTCGCGGTTCCTCTACGTCTACGTGAACAAGGACCCCAACGGCGAACTGCCGCCCATCGAGCGGGAGTTCCTGAAACTGGTCCTCTCCGAGGAAGGCCAGGACGTGGTCCGCCGCGACGGCTTCATCCCCATGCCCGCACAGGCCGCCGAGCGCGAGCGCGAGCGTCTCGGTCTGTAAGGGGCAACCCACTGGCCGGGGCCCATACGCCCCGGCACCATCGTTGAGCGCTACGCGGGCCGGCCCTACGCCGGCCCGTTCTGTTTAGGGGGTTCAGCGGGTGTTCATCGTTTCGTCACGAAACCGTCATCCGCCCCCCTTAGGCTGCGTCAGCGTTCATTTCTCGCAGGGTGCGATCAAAGATCATGAGCGATCAGACGACAGGGCTCACCGAACCGGGCCGAGGCAGTGGCAAGGGTCCGTCCCGGGGCCTGCCGGACGCGGCCCGTCGGCGCCGCCTGCGCCGCTGGCGCGGGGCCAAGGACTGGATCAGTCGTGGCAGCGTGGCCACCTTCGGCGTGGGGGTCATCGGCGCGCTGGCGCTGATGTTCGTCTACCTCTTCTCCGAAACCATGCCCATCTTTGGCGAGCCGGAGATCCGGCCCGCTGCCAGCTACGCCGCCCCCGGCGGACCGGAGCTTGGCGAGACGGTCCACGTTGCCATGGAGCGTTACCGCGAGGTCGGAGTGCGCTTTACCGACCGGGCCGGCTACGCCTTTTTCAATCCCCGCAGTGGCGAGCTGATCGAGCAGGGGCAGCTGAACAAGCCGTCCGGGGCACAGATCCGCAGTTTCGACACGGCCGAAGCCCGCCATCGGCTGGTGGGCTACGGCCTCGATGACGGCACGGCGATCTTCGCCCGTCACGACTACGACGTCAGCTACCCGGACGGCGAGCGCCAGGTCACCCCGTCGATCACCTATCCGGAGGGCGAGGGCGAACCCCTGGCGATCTGGGCCGAGGATGGCCATCCGCTCGACGCCATCGGGGTCCAGCGGGGGCGCCGTGGCTCCGCCGTGGTGGGTGCCAGCAACGAGCAGGAGGCCCTGCGCCTGGTGCTCTTCGAGGAGGAGACGGACTTCATCACCGGCGAGGCGACCGTTGAGCGCGAGGTCTACGACCTGCCTTGGCCGGAGTCGGGGATCGAGGTCACACGGATCCTCCTCGACACCACCATGCGTAACCTCTTCGTTGGCGATGCCAAGGGGCGGTTGCACTACTTCGATGTCTCAAACCTGAACCGCCCGCGTCTGGTCGGCACAGTGCGCGCAATCGAGGGGGACGATGCCGAGGTCACGCAGCTTCAGTTCCTGCTCGGGGCCGCGTCGATGATCGCCGGTGGCTCCGACGGATCGGTGTCGCAATACATGGTGACCCGGGACGAGGCGGGGGATCGGCAGCTCACGCGCATCCGTACCTTCGATGGCCACCCGGCGGCGGTGACTGGCATCGCACCGGAGCACGCCCGTAAAGGCTTCGCTACCGGCGCCGCCGACGGCACGCTGCAGCTGCACTACGCCACCTCGTCGCGCACGTTGACGCAGCTGGCGCTGGAGGGCGGCCCCTCAGTGGCCGCGCTGTCGATGGCGCCGCGACAGAACGCGCTGATGGCCGTCGGTGCCAATGAGCGGTTCAACTACCTGGACGTCGACAACCCGCACCCGGAGGTTTCGTTCAAGGCCCTGTGGCAGAGGGTCTGGTACGAGGGTCGCGATGCGCCCGCCTACGTCTGGCAGTCATCTTCCGCTACCGACGAGTTCGAGCCCAAGTTCTCGCTGGTACCGCTGACCATCGGCACGTTGAAGGCGGCGTTCTACGCCATGCTCTTTGCGACACCCATCGCGATCCTCGGGGCGATCTACTCGGCCTACTTCATGTCCGCACGCATGCGGCAGATGACCAAGCCCGCCATCGAGATCATGGAGGCGCTGCCAACGGTCATCCTCGGCTTCCTCGCGGGGCTCTGGGCTGCGCCGTTTTTCGAGCGGAATCTCCCGGCAGTCTTCTCCATCCTGATCGCCCTGCCCATCGCCATGGTGATGGCCGCTTGGCTGTGGACCCGGGTCTTCCCCGAGGGCATCCGCAGCCGGGTGCCGCCGGGCTGGGAGGCCGCACTGCTGATCCCGGTGGTGATCGGGGTCGGGTGGCTCGGCGTCACCGCCAGTCCCTACATGGAGCTCGCTTTCTTCGGCGGTGATATGCGCCAGTGGCTCACCAATCAGGGGATCGACTACGACCAGCGCAACGCCTTGGTTGTGGGGATCGCCATGGGCTTCGCGGTGATCCCGACGATCTTCTCCATCTCCGAGGATGCGGTGTTCAACGTGCCGCGCCACCTCTCGCAGGGGGCCTTGGCGCTCGGCGCGACGCCCTGGCAGGCAGTGGCCACCGTGGTCCTGCTGACGGCCAGCCCCGGCATCTTCTCGGCGGTGATGATCGGCTTCGGCCGGGCCGTCGGCGAGACCATGATCGTGGTCATGGCCACCGGCAACTCGCCAGTCACCAATTTCAACCTCTTCGAGGGCATGCGCACGCTCTCGGCCAACATCGCTGTGGAGATGAAGGAGACCGCGCAGGGGAGCAGCCACTACCGGATCCTATTCCTTGCCGCCTTAGTGCTCTTCGTCCTGACCTTCGCGGTCAACACCGTGGCGGAGATCGTGCGCCACCGCCTGCGCAAGAAGTACAGCGCGCTCTGATACGGAGGATGCCGCAACGATGCGCGACTGGTTCAACAAGGGAACACCCTGGATTTGGCTCAACGCCGGGGCCGTGGCCGTATCACTGGTCATGGTGGCGGGGCTCATCGGCCATATTGCCTACAACGGCCTGCAGCACTTCTGGCCCAGCAATGTCGTGGCCTTCGAATACCAAGAGCCCGGGCGTGACGCCGAGCAGGTTCTCGGCGAGGTCGACGCCGCGGAGACCCTGACCGCGCCGGCGGCCCGCGAGCGCGGCTTCGAGGTGGACGACGACGATGCGCTGATCACCCGCTACCGGATCAAGCGCGGCAACCGGGACGTCGATGGCCGGGACTTTGTTTGGTACGCCGACGTCAACATGTCGGAGTGGAGTCACCCCAAGGATGCGGTGGTCATCGAGCGCCGGCAGTGGGGGGATTTCATCGGCTACCTGCGCGACGTGCGCATCGACGGGGAGAAGGTCGAGACGGTCAGCGACGAGGGCGACGCGACCTGGGACCGTTTCCTGGAGCTCTACGAGGAGAATCGCTCGCGGATCCAGGAGATCCAGCGCATCGAGCGCGTGGAGATCGGCGCGGTTAACGCCGAGATCGAGGAGATCCGCCTGACCGAGCGCCAAATCGAGGCCGACCTAACCCTGAGCGAGGAGGAGCGCACCGAGCAGCTCGAGGCCCTGGAGGCCGAACGGGACCGCTGGGAGGGGGAGTACGCGGAGCTCGAGCAGCGGCGCAACGAGCTGCTTGAGGAGGTCGGACGCTACGCCGTGGGGATGGAGACCGCCGCGGGTAAAGAGGTGGTCATCGCCATGGGCGACGTGGTCAAGCCATGGCGACCGAACGCCATGAGCGTCTGGGACAAGGCCCGCTTCTACGTCGGCGACTTCTGGGACTTCGTCAGCGGCTATCCGCGGGAGGCCAACACCGAGGGCGGCATCCTGCCGGCGATCTTCGGCACGGTGCTGATGACCATCGTCATGGCCGTCTTTGTCACACCCTTCGGCGTGCTCGCGGCGATCTACCTGCGTGAGTACGCCCGGCAGGGGCCGCTGACGCGGATGATCCGCATCTCGGTGAACAACCTCGCCGGCGTCCCGTCCATCGTCTTCGGCGTCTTCGGCCTCGGCTTCTTCGTCTACTTCGTCGGGGGGGGAGTGGACCAGCTCTTCTTCGAGGAGCGCCTACCGGCGCCAACCTTCGGCAAGGGCGGCGTGCTCTGGGCCTCGCTGACCCTGGCGCTGCTGACCCTGCCGGTGGTGATCGTCTCCACCGAGGAGGGTCTCTCGCGCATCCCCGGGTCGATCCGGCAAGGGGCGTTGGCCCTGGGGGCGACCAAGGCGGAGATGCTCTGGCGGGTGGTGATCCCGTTGGCGACGCCGGCGATGATCACCGGGCTGATCCTGGCCGTGGCCCGTGCGGCCGGCGAGGTAGCGCCGCTGATGCTTGTCGGCGTGGTCAAGCTGGCCCCGCAGCTGCCGGTGGATGGGAGTTTCCCGTACATCCACCTGGAGCGCAGTTTCATGCACCTGGGCTTTCACATCTTCGACGTCGGCTTCCAGAGCCCCAACGTCGAGGCCGGGCGGCCGCTGGTCTACGCCACGGCGCTGATCCTGGTGCTGGTCATCATTGTGCTCAACCTGACGGCCATCTCGATCCGCAACTTCCTGCGCGAGAAGTACAAGGCCGAGAGCGATTAAGAGAGGGAGCTATGAACGCCACCAATTCCCCGTCCGCACCCACCCACGGTTTCAGCAGCGAGGCGCTGCAGGACCGCCAGCGGGATGGCTCGGCGGCGAGAAAACGGTTGGGCAGCGATATCTGTCTTCAGACCCATGAGCTCAGCCTCTGGTACGGGGAGGAGCAGGTGCTCAAAGGGGTCGACCTGGAGATCCCCCGAGGCCAGATCACCGCCTTCATCGGGCCTTCAGGTTGCGGGAAGTCGACGCTTCTGCGGTGTTTCAACCGGATGAATGACCTGATCGACAACTGCCGGATCGAAGGGCGCATCACCCTCGACGGCGAGGAGATCCACGCCCGGCGCATGGATGTGCCCGAGCTGCGCCGCCGGGTCGGCATGGTCTTCCAGAAGCCGAACCCCTTCCCGAAGTCGATCTACGAGAATGTGGCCTACGGTCTGCGTCTTCAGGGCGTGCGCAATCGCCGTACCCTCGATGAGGTTGTCGAGAAGTCGTTGCGCCGGGCCGCACTCTGGGACGAGGTCAAGGACCGGCTCCACGAGAACGCCTTCGGCCTCTCCGGTGGGCAGCAGCAGCGGCTCGTCATTGCCCGGGCCATCGCCGTGGAGCCGGAGGTGCTGCTGCTCGACGAACCGGCATCAGCCCTCGATCCGTTGGCTACGCTCAAGATCGAGGAGTTGATGTTCGAACTCAAGGAGCGCTACACCATCGCCATCGTCACCCACAACATGCAGCAGGCCGCGCGGGTGTCGGATTTCACGGCGTTCCTCTACCTCGGTGAGCTCATTGAGCACAACGATACCGATACGCTCTTCACCAATCCCGGCAAGAAGCAGACCGAGGATTACATCACCGGCCGTTACGGCTGAGGAGACCGCCGATGACCGACGAGAACCCCACCGAAAAGAGCTTCTTCCAGGAGCACATCTCCCAGCGGTTCAACGCCGAGCTGGAGGCGATCCACGACCGCGTTCTGAGCATGGGCGGCCTGGTGGAGCAGCAACTGGCCGATGCCGTGGCGGCGATGGCCGAGTCGCGGACGGAACTGGCGGAGAAGGTGGTAACCAGTGACTACCAGATCAACGCCCTGGAGGTGGCCCTGGACGAGGACTGCACGCAGATCCTGGTGCGCCGACAGCCCACCGCCTCGGATCTGCGCCTGGTCATGGCGGTGATCAAGACCATCACGGATCTGGAGCGCATCGGCGACGAGGCGGAGCGGATCGGGCGGATGGCGCTGCACTTCCTCGAGCTGGACCGGCAGAACGGTCCGATCGAGGAACTCGGCGAGATGGGCGAGCATGTGCAGGGGATGCTGCGCGGTTCACTGGATGCCTTCGCCCGCATGGATGTCGAGCAGGCCGTGCGCGTGGCGCAGCAGGACATCCAGGCGGACAGTCAGTACGAGGTGATTGTCCACCGTCTGATGGAGCAGATGATGCGCAGTCCGGAGACCGTACCGCGGGTCATGGACGTGGTCTGGACCGCCCGTTCGCTGGAACGCATTGGGGATCGCGCCCGCAATATCTGCGAGTACGTGGTCTACTTCGTCCGCGGCAAGAACGTGCGCCACACCAGCTTCGAGCAGATGGCCCAGGAGGCCACTGGGGATCGGCATTAAGGGGCCGCACCGGGTGCCTAGGTTTGCCCCGGCCCGGCTGGCTGTCCGGGCCGGGGAGTAAGGACGGCGGTCTGCGCGGCTCCCGCTTGGCCGGGGTGGCAAGGCCGCTTGAGCCCCTCTCTTGAGTCCGGGGTCGGCAGGGTTGTCCGTGCCGAGGGGGTAGGCCGCGCGTCTTGTGCATCGCAGCCTTCCACCGCTTGGGGGGTCGCATCTACACCATGAGCAGCCACAGGCTGCCATGGGCGATGAGGGCGCCGAGCAGGGCACCGGCGAGGACGTCCGTCGGGTAGTGGAGCCCCAGGACCACCCGCGAGGCGGCGATGAGCCCGGCGACCGGGATCAGCCATACGGCAAGGGCCGGGTAGTAGGCGCTAGCCAGCAGCGTGAATCCGACCGCATGCAAGGTATGCCCGGAGGGGAAGCTGTAGCGGTCGAGGGCCGGTGTCCCCGGGGTTAGGGAGGGGTCTGCCTCATACGGCCGGAGCCGACGCGTGCCGCGCTTGATGAGCGTGTAGAGCAGGGTGCCGACCAGGCCCGCTGCGGCCATGTGCAGCACCGCAGTCGCTCCGTTGATCCCCTCGATCAGGAGGATACCGGCCATGAGGCCGTACCAGAGCCCACCGTCGCCCAGACGACTCGCCGCGACGAACACCCGGCGCGACAACTGCCGTTGCTGGACCCGGCGCAGCGCCAGGCAGAGAAGCAGCTCCCACTGCTGAAAGCGGATCAGGGCTTGCTGCATAGCGTGACCCCTCCTCGGTTCAGGCCATCGTGTCCCCGCACGGCCTCGGCCAGGATGTGGCCGAAACGCCGAGCGACGTGTTGCCAACTCAGGGATTCAACCCCGGCGCGGGCGGCCTTTTGCCAGCGCTGGCGGGTTTCCGGAGCGAGGAGCGCGGATCCGACGGCGGCCTCGATCCAGCCGCCGGGGTCGTCCCGGGCAACAAGGCGGCCACTGACGGCGTCCTCGACGTGGCGATGGGCAGCGGCGTAGTCGAAGGCGATGACTGGCACCCCGCTGGCCAGTGCCTCGAGCGTCACGTTGCCGAAGGTCTCGCTCAGGCTGGGGAAGAGGAACAGATCCGCCGAGGCGTAATAGCTGGCGAGGTCCGCGCCGCGGCGCACACCGGCGAAGATCAGATCCGGGTGCTGGCGCTGGAGTTCCGCGCGCATCGGGCCGTCGCCGACAAGTACCAGTCTTGCCGCCGGCTGTACGTGCTGGATATGGCGGAACGCCTCGACGGCCAGGCCTAGGTTCTTCTCCGCGGCCAGACGCCCGACATAGAGCAGAACCGGGGCACGGTCATCGGCTCCCCAGCCAGCGCGCAACGTGGCCGAGCGCCGGTCCGGGTGGAAGCGGTGGGTGTCGACCCCCCGGCCGAGGGTCTCGACGTTCCGGTAGCCCCGCTCGGTCAGTGCCTCGGCCAAGCGGGTTTCAGGAACCAGTGTCCGGTCGGTTCGATTGTGGAATCGGCGCAGGTAGCGCTGGACGGCCCCGTTCAGCGGGCCGAGCCCGTAGTGGCTGGCGTAGGTATCGAAGCGCGTGTGGAAGCCGCTGACGGTGGGTAGGCGCAGGCGGGCCGCCGCCCGCTGCGCCGACCAGCCCAGGGGCCCTTCCGTGGCGATATAGACGGCGTCCGGTCTTTGGCTGCGCCAGAGCTCTTCGAGGAGGCGGGGGCGGACGAGGCCGCAACGGACCTCCCGGTAGCCCGGTATCGAAACGCCGCAGACCGGGTAGAGGTTGGTCTCCTGGCCGCGTGGACGCGCCGGGTGGTGGGGCACGATCAGGTCAACCCGGGTCGTGTCCTGTCTCAAACCGGCGACCAGGTGCGAGAGCGTCGTGGCCACCCCGTTGGCTTCCGGGGCGTAGGTTTCGGACACGATGCTCACGCGTTGCAACGGGGCGGGCGGGGGTAAGATCTTTTTGCTCATGGCCCCCGAGTCTGCGGGGGCCATGTTGCAGGGTCGTGATGGCTGCGTGAGCCGGGGATGACAGTGATCCGCCGGCGTCAGGCTGTCCGCAGCTGGCAGTCTGCGGCGCCTTCCGGGGCGGAGTTGGCAGCGGTTGGCTCGTCGCTGTAGGCGCAGGTCCCTTCGGTATCGATGGCCAGCTGCACCGGGCCGGCGGCGTCCAGCGGATGGCGGGAAAAGAACGTCAGCGGCTCATCGCCGAGGCGGCATACCACCCGCCAGTGGTAACCCTCGAAACAGCACTGCTCCACGGTGGCCGTGATCAGCTGCTCGTCGGCGCGTGCTGGCTCGTCCGCGCGCAGCGGACGGATGGCTTCCGGACGGATGCGGACCGTGGCTCCAGTGCCGCGGGGCTCACCCCGGGCATGGCCGCGAACCGTCATGTGCGTGCCGCCGCTGCGGACGCTGAGGCGGCCTTCGCCATCGTGGCCGACGATCTCGGCCTGCAGCTGGTTGTTGTAGCCCACCAGGCCGGCAATCCAGGCGTTCGACGGCGACTGGAAGACCTCCTTCGCCGAGCCCACCTGCTCGACCCGACCGCCGCGCATGACCACCAGCCGGTGCCCCAGGGCGACCGCCTCGTGGATATCGTGGGTGACGTAGATGGCAGTGGTCTCGAGCCGCTGCAGCAGCTCGGCGAGCTCGATGCGCATCTGGATCCGCAGCTGGGCATCGAGGTTGGACAGGGGCTCATCGAACAGAAGCACCTGCGGGTCCGTGGCCAGCGCGCGTGCGATGGCCACCCGCTGTTGCTGCCCGCCGGAGAGCTGGCGCGGGTAGCGCTGTGCCATCCCGTCCAGGCCGAGCATGCCGAGCAGCTCCGCCGTGCGCGAAGCCCACACGGCCTTGGGCACACCGCGATGACGCATACCGAAGCGGACAATGCGCTCCACGGTCATGTGCGGCCACAGGGCGAAGTCCTGGAAGACCATGTTCACGGGGCGCTGCTCGGGCGGAACGACGGCGCCGGGCCGGGATACGCACCGGCCGCCGATGCGGATGGCCCCCGCGCTGGGCGTGTCGAGCCCGGCGATCAGGCGAAGCAGCGTGGACTTCCCGCAACCGGAAGGGCCGAGGATGGCGATTACCTCGCCGGGGTAGATGTTCAGGGAGGCCTGTCCCAGCGCCGGGACCCCGTCGAAGTGGCGGCTGACGGCGTCCACCTCCACGCCGGCGGCCTGTGCCCGGTTGGCGGGTTTCGTCGTGGTCATGATCGTGATGTCTCCGTCGTGGTTTCGAAGTAGCTACGGAACAGCCGTCGGGCGCTGAAACGGACCGTGACGATGACCGCTGCGGTGATCAGGCAGACCACGACCGTTGCGGCGGTCGCCCATTCGTACTGCACCGTGCGGAAATGCTCGTCGATGATCACCGGGATGGTCGGGAAGCCCGGCGGCTGCAGCATGGTGGTGATGGCCAGGTCGAAGACACTGGTGGCGAATACAGCGAGGCCGGCGGAGAGCAGGCCGGAGAGGGTCAGCGGCAGGAGGATGGCGCGGATGCGCGTCCACAGGCCAGCTCCCTGGAGTGCGGCGCTCGACAGGAACGATCCCGGCGTCTGGGACATGGCGCCGAGCAAAACCCGCACGGCGATGGGCACCGAGGCCGCTGCCGAGCACAGGGCAATCGCCCAGCCGCTGCCGTAGACCTGGATGCCGATGTCGGCCAGCCAGCGCTGGTTCCACCAGAAGATGTAGCCTACGGCCAGAACAATGCCGGGAACTGCCAGGGTGACGGTCGAGGCCACATCGATAAAGCGCCGCAGCCGGTGCCCGCTGTAGGCCAGCAGATACGCCGCCAGGAAGCCAATGACCAGGGCGATGGCGGCAGCGGCGAAGGCGATGCCGAAGCTGTTCTTGAGCGCCGGCAGCAAGGCCGAGCCGCTGGATAGCACGGCCTGGTAGTTGGCCAGGGTGAGATTGTCCCAGCTCAGGCCGGCCCCGTAGCGCTCCATGAACGAGACGGAGAGGCTGGTTCCCAGCGGGGCGAAGACCGCCAGGCCGAGGAACGCGAAGGTGATCGCCGAGAGGAGCGGCCAGAACCGGGGCCTGGGGCGCTGCCGCGGCGTTGCCGCCGCGGTGAGGAAATCCCGGCCGCCGCCGCGCAGCACACGGATCTGGATGGCGATCGCCACGGCAACCATCGAGACCAGGACCGCGGCCAGCACGGCGGCCCCCTCAAAAGACACGGGTACGGTCTGGATCTCGGTGCGGATGACGTAGGGGATGAGCGGGAAACGGAACACCGAGATGAAGGCGGCTGGCAGCCCGAAGTCACCGATGGTATCCACGAAGACCAGGATGCCGGCGGCCAGCAGCGCCGGGAGGAGCAGTGGTAGCCGGATGGTGCGGAATACCGTCCACGGCCGCGCGCCGGAGAGCCGGGCGGCGTGTTCGTAGCGGCTGACGTCCCACTGCAGCGCGGCGCTGAAGGCCAGATAGGCCAGCGGGAAGTTGGCCAGGCTCATGACCAGGATCAGCCCCGGCAACGAGAAGATGACGTCCCCGGCCCAGGGGATGCCGAGCAGCGAGGCGGTGCCGCCGCTGCGTGCGAAGAGCACCCAGCCCTGGGCGATGATGAACGACGGCATCACCAGGACGAACCAGGCGGAGAAGTCGATCAGCCCCGACCCCGGGAAGCGCCAGTGGTGCCGCATCCAGGCGAGTCCGACGCCAATGGCCGCGCCGAGGACCATCGTCCCCAGGCCGAGCAGCAGCGAGTTGCGCACCGCGTTGCGCCAGAGGCTGCGTTCCCACAGGTCGCTGAACAGATCGAAATTGCCGAGTTGCAGGCTGCCCAGGTACAGCTGCGGGAAGGCCAGGTGGGCCAGCATGGCGGCCAGCGGGAGTCCGACCAAAACGATCAGGGCGGCCGTCACCGCCCAAGCCACTGATCGGTCCCCCGGGCCGGAAAGGCGGCGCCACCGCCCGGTCAATGCGGCCCCGCTGCGGGCCGCCTGCCGGGCGATGGTGGTGGTTGCTACCTGAGAGAGTCGAGCTGCCTGCACCGGCTCACGACCCCGACTGGTCGGCGAACCACTGCTTGATCTCGTTCTCGACGTCGCCGGCCCACTCGTAGTCCGTGAACTCGTAAGGGGTCACACGGTCGAGAAACTCGTTCGGCGGCAGCAGCTCGTTGGGATCAGCGCCTTCGACCAGCGGCACGAAGTACTTGTTGCGGTGCTCGATCTGGGTGAGATAGGTCTGGGTGTCCGCCTCGAGCATCCACTCGATGAAGGCCCGGGCGTCATCGGCCACGGTGGTGTCAGCGCTGATCCCGGTGGCGCGGGCGGCCCCGGGGGTGCCCTCCGCGGGGTAGACGATCTCGATGTCGGCGTCCTTCTCCACCTCGCCGTAGGTGTTCGGCTCCTCAAGGCCGGCGACGCAGATGTCCCCGGCCGCCAGGGCTTCGGCCACCGGGCTGTTGGAGCGGTACATGCGGACCCCGTTGTCGAAGACGTCCTCCCAGAAGGCGTAGCCGTCGTCCATGCTCTCCTCGAAGAACCAGGAGACGTAGGGGTAGGCCGGGCCCGAGATGGCCGGGTCGGGCATGCCGACCTTGCCCTCGAAGGCCGAGTCGCGCAGGGCATCCCAGCCGAGTTCCTCGACCCGCTCCGTGTCGGCGCAGTTCGGGTTGTAGACCAGGAGCGCCGGGGCGTTGACGGTGACCGGCCACCACGCCGCATCCGGGTCCTGGTCGTAGATCTGGCGGCCCAGGTCGTTGTAGCGAGCCGCGTTGTCCGGCTGCCAGCCATCGTCGAGGAGCTGTCCCTCCTGGTAGAGGCGGTTCACGCTGCCGTGGCCCTGGACGTAGACCACGTCCCACTGCGGGTTGGCGCGCTCCGCCTCGATGCGGGCGAGGATCTCGCCGCCGCTCATGTCCACGATCTGGACCGGGATCCCGGTGTCGTCGGTAAACCGCTCGGCGATGGCATCGCCGTGGTCGTGGAGGTAGACGGTGAGCACGTCGTCGCGCAGCTCGACCTGACCGGCGTCCACGTCATCGGCATCGATCGCGCCGGTCGGGACGTCCTCGTCGCCGGAGCAGCCCGCCGTCATCAGGATACCTCCGGCGATGAGGGCGAGCACGGCGCTGCGCGTGCCCGGGCTGGGAAGGCCGATGCGGGCGGCATCGTGCCGGGAGGTTTGGGGTCGACTCATGGCGCACCTGTTCAGTTGCGGTGGGAACAGTGCGGCAGTATGGGAGCCGCTTGTTGCGGTTCGGTTACGGCCGGATAACGGTGGGAAGACGTTGCGGTTGCGGGCTGTTTGCACGCGGGCACAGACGGCGCGCGGCGTATGCCGGCGCTAGGGGCAGGGGGTGCTGTGAGGAGAGGGGTGAGCGGCGGACAGCCGTATCGTCCGCCCTGCGCGGGTCAGATCAGAGTGCCGCCCGCTGGGGTTTGACTTGGCGGGGCTCTGCGGGGTAGCCATGAGTCGGGTGCTTACGGCGGGCAGCCGGATACACCGGGGCCGTCAGCCACGTTCGCAGCGATTGCGGGTGGATCGCCAGCTCGTCGGCGATCTGCTCGATCGTCCAGCCGTGCCGGTACATGCGCAGCGCGGTGTGGTAAAGCTCCGTGGGGCTCTTGCGGGCCATTGTCGAATCTCCTTTGAGTGCGTTTCGTGTCGATCTATTCAGATTAGACGGCAGCCTGGCAGTCTGCCGTGACGTGGCGATGCCGTTCGCGTGACATTTGCATGACGGGCGGTTCCGGGCGGGCCCGGTCCGCTATCCTCAGCGAGGCGCGCGAAACCGTGCTGGCGATCTTGGTTGCAGGGGGAAACCGATATGAAGTTCGGCGTTATCAATCCTCAGCCCTACATGGAGCCGGCGCTGGCGGAGCTGGAGCAGGAACATGAGGTGGTGCGTCTCCACCCTGAGCACTGGAGCGAGGGTGAAATCAGCTCCACGGCGCGGTTCTGCCGGGAGCAGGGGGTCGTGGCTGTCGCCGGGTTCGCGCAGAAGGACGCCTTCCACCATCTGCTCATCAATGAGCGCCTGGGCAACCCAGTCCCTTCGCGGGTGGCTTTCTTCTACTGCATGAACAAGTACCTGATGCGGACCCTGGAGCGGGATGCCTTCTTCTACGCCCCGGTCGACCCGCTTCAGGAGAGCGATGAACAGATCGCCGCACGAATCCCGGCGCACGAGTGGCCCTTCATGCTGAAGAACACCTCGCTGTCGCTCGGCCGGGGGATCTTCCGTATCGCCAACCTGGAGGAGTTGCGCCGGGTGCTGGCCGATTACCGGCAGGACCGGGAGCTGCAGCGGGCGCTGGCGCGGCAGTGTGCGGCCTACCTCGAGGGGGTGGCACCGCAGCAGGTGCCGGCGCTGGCACCCCCCTTCGTGGCCGAGCATCTGGTGGATATGAGCCGCGCGACGGAATACTGCTACGAGGGCTATGTCACCGCCGATGGCCAGGTTGTCCACTACGGCCTGACCGAGGAGATCTACTTCTCCAACCATCAGGCGCTCGGCTACCTGACGCCGCCGGTATCGATCAGCCGGGACATGGCCGACACCATCGAGGCGTGGGTCTCCGCCTACATGCAGCGACTGGCCGCTCTCGGGTACCGCAACCAGTTCTTCAATCTGGAGTTCTGGGTGATGCCAGACGGCTCGCTGCACCTGACCGAGATCAACCCGCGTGCGGCGCACACCTACCACTACAACTACCGCTACTCCTTCGGTAGTTCGCTCTATGCGGACAATCTACTCCTCGCCGCTGGCCAGCGGCCGGCTCGTCCCACGCCTTGGGATCAGTGGCGCGCGGGGGCGCCGCACCGATTCACGCTCATCGTGCTGATCACCGCCCGGGAGCCGGGCCGGGTGGGGGATATCCTCGATTACGATTACGTGGATGCACTGGAGGCCGAGCAGGGCGTCCTGATCCGTCATGTGCGCCAACGCGACGAGGTCATCCGAGAGGCGGAACTGTCCGCCGCAGGCGTGATGCTCCAGCAGCTGTGGATCACCGGTGACAGCTCGATGGAGATCATCGCGCGGGAACGCGAGATTCGCTCGCGCATCTACCGCAACCCGCAGGACGCCGTTGGCTATCCGCCCTTCTGGCGGATCTGATCGGAGCCGGCTGGAGGCCGGGCAACCCGTTCGGTTACGATCCCTCGGCTACAGTGGGGGGCCGGGGCGCGTGCGGGGATCCGGGATGGGCCCGGTCGGGGCCGGCTCCGCGAACACCGCCGCCAGGAGGAAGCATGACCAGCGCCATGACCATCCAGGAACTCGCCGCGCGGGTCGGCGCTCGGGTGGCCGGTGACGGGGACCGCCCGGTCCGCCGTGCCGCCACGCTGCTCGGGGCCGGGGATGATGCCGTAGCCTTCTGCACCAGCCAGCGCCACTTGAGCGACCTGCGCCGCTGCGCCGCGGCGGCCGTGCTGGTGCGCGCCGAATACGAGAGCGAGTGCCCGGTCACCGCGCTGGTGGTGGGCGACCCCTACCTGGCCTTCATCGACGCGGTGGAGCTTCTACATCCCGCGGCGCCGGCGCCGACGGGGGTCCAGTCCGGTGCCGTGGTCTCGTCGGAGGCTGTGCTGGAAGACGGGGTCAGTGTCGGTCCCAACGCGGTGGTCGAGGCCGGGGCGATGCTCGGCGCGGGCAGTACAGTGGCTCCGGGAGCCTTCGTCGGAGCCGCGGCCCGGCTGGGGGCGGGCGGCTGGCTCGGTCCCAATGCGGTGCTCGGTGGCGGGTGTCGCACCGGTGAACGGGTGCGTATCCATGCCGGAGCGGTGATCGGTGCCGATGGCTTCGGTTATGCCCCTCTGCCCGATGGCAAGGGGTGGCGCAAGGTTCCGCAGATCGGCGCGGTCGAAATCGGCGATGACGTTGAGATCGGTGCCAATGCCACGGTGGACCGCGGGGCGCTTGAGGACACGGTCATCGAGGCCGGGGTCAAGCTCGATGACCACGTCCACATCGCCCACAACTGCCGCGTGGGTGCCCGTACCGTCATCGCTGGCGCCGCAGTCGTTGCGGGCAGCACCATCATCGGACGGGATTGCATGATTGGCGGGCTGGTCGCGATCACCGACAACATCCGCATCGCCGACGGCGTCTCTCTGATGGGGATGACCGGGGTCACCGGATCGATTCGGGAGCCCGGCGCCTACGCCTCGCCGCTGCCGGCGCAACCGGTCCGGCAGTGGCGACGCAACACGGTTCGTTTTACGCAGCTCGACAGCCTCTTCCGTCGTGTCCAGGCACTGGAGGGGCATCGCGGTGGGGCCGCCGAGGAGGGCGGGGGCAGCGATGACTGACCGGTGCCGGCGTCGATGTTGGCGTGCAGTGGCTTGATGCCGGTGCGGGCACTGCGACTCGAGGCGCCGGGGCAGGCGCGGATCGTCGAACAGGCGCTGCCGGCGGATACGGCGGAGGAGGTCGTGCTGCACGTCCTCGCTGCCGCGATCTGTCGGACGGATGCACGCATGTGGCAGTCCGGACATCGAGATCTGGTGTTGCCCCGTGTCCTCGGGCATGAGCTGTGTGTCCGCGGCGAGGATGGGCGTCGCTATGCGGTCTGGCCCGGGGCGAGCTGTGGCCGCTGTCAGGCCTGCCGGTCTGGCGCCGAGAACCTCTGCCGGGCAGTGGCGGTTCTCGGGTTCCATCGTGATGGGGGCATTGCGCAGCGGGTGCGCGTTCCGCGTAGCAGCCTGGTGCCGGTACCGGGGGAGGTGCCGGATGCCGTGGTCTGTCTGGCCGAGCCGCTGGGCTGCGGCGTCAACGCGCTGAACCAGGCCGGGGTCGAGGCGGGGGAGCGGGTGTTGATCCACGGTGGCGGGCCAGTAGGGCTGCTGCTGGCGCTGGCGGCCCGAGCGCGGGGCGCCCAACCGCTGGTTGTGGAGGTCGATGCGGAGAAAGCCGCACTGAGCAGTCGCTTCCAGTCCCTGAGCGGCGTGGTGGTCACGCGGGAGGAGCCCGGGTATGGCTGGGACGTGGCCATCAACGCCACTTCGTCGAGCCACGCCCTGTGTGCGGGGCTTCAGCGGTTGCGCTCCGGGGGGCGATACGTCGTTTTCAGCGGCCTGCGGCAGGAGGCCGGTAGGAATGATCTTTCGCGCCTGAACGAGGTGCACTATCGGCAGCTGCATCTGGTGGGGGCTTTCGGGTGCACGCACGCCTCAGTAACGGAGGCGGTGGACCTGTTGGCCGGGTACCGGAAGGCGGCCGGGGCGCTGATCGAGGCGGTGATATCCCTGGAAGAGAGCCCGGACGCCCTGCGTCGAGTGGGGCAGGGGGGTGTTCTGCGTTTTGTCGTGCGCCCGGAGGGGGCCGGTTACCAGGCTTGAAAGGCAACCGCTACAGGGAATCAGTTATGTCCAGTGAAGAAGAAGCACTGCGGGGCTTCGGAAAGATAATCAGCCGGCTGGCCCGTGGGGAGGAGCTGTCCCGGGAAGAGGCTGCGGACGCTTATCGGCAGGTCATCCTGAACGAGCAGCCCGAGCTCCAGCAGGGCGCCTTCTTGGCGGCCCATCAGGCCCGGGGACCCACTACCGAGGAGTTTTCCGGGGCCTGGGATGCCCTCGATGCCCACGATACGGTGAAGATTCACCCGCGGGTGGACGGCCCTGTGGGCGACATCGTCGGCACTGGCTCCGACTCCCTGAAGACGGTCAACGCATCGACCCCTGCGGCCCTGATCGCCGCCGCCTGTGGATTACCGGTGGCCAAGAAGGGGGCGCGACTGGTCACCGGGGTATCCGGCGCATCCGACGTCCTAGAGCGCCTCGGCGTAGACCTGGAGGCCCCGATGGCGCGGGCCGAGGCCTGCCTGGAGGCCCACGGCATTGGCTATTTGCCCGGCGAGGCGTTCCTGCGGTCTGGATGGGCGCGGCTGATCCAGCGCATGCGCTTTACGTCGGCGTTCAACATTGTCGGCCCGCTGGCCATGCCCTGTGCCCGTACCAGTCATATCGTGATCGGGGCCTATTCGCCCGGGGTGTGCGATCAGCTGGTGGCGATCCTGCGCGAGATCGGTATGCAGGCGGCGCTGGCCCCATTCGGTCGAGCCGAAGGCGAGGATCCGCGGTTCGGCATGGATGAAGTCTCGCCCTGCGGCCCGACGCGGCTCGTGCAGCTCAAGGCTGGGCGGATCGACACGTTCGAGGTGACCCCGGCGGATTTCGGGCTACCGACGCGGCCGCTGGCACAGATCGCCAGCAGTAATCGCGCCGAGGATAACGCGCAGCGCATCCTGGCGACCCTTGAAGGCCGCTACGATACGCCGGAGGCCGATTTCTTCGCCATGAATGCGGCCGCGTTGCTCTGGCTCGCCGACCGGGCCCCAAGCCCGGCACGGGCCACGGAACAGGCCAAGGAGGCACTGGCCACCGGGGGCGCACTCAGGAAGCTCGACGCGCTGCGTCGCGTCCAGGGAGGGGTCGGGGCGGTGGCGTAAGTGGGTGGCGGGGGGGGGGCCCCCCCCCCCCCCCCCGGGGCGCCCCGGGGGGGGGGGGGGGGGTTTTGGGGGGGGCGGGGGCCCCCGGCCATCCGCGGCCGTGGCCCAGCGCTGCGGTTCAATCAACCAGCGAGAGGATCTCCTCTTCCACCACCTCCTCATCGAGCGGCCCGATCTCCTTGTAGGTGATGGTGCCGTCCTCATCCAGTACGTAGGTCTCCGGGGTGGCGTAGACGCCCCACTCCATACCCGCCTCGCCCTCGGGGTCGTGGGCGATGCGATCGTAGGGATCACCGCGCACCCGGAGATACTGCAGGGCCTGCGCGCGGTCGTCGCGGTAGTTAAAGGCGTAGACCTTGACCCCGTGCTCCGAGAGGCGCTCAAGGTGGGGGAAGTCCTCGTGGCAGACCGGGCAGGTGGATCCCCACACGTGGACGACAGCCACGTCGCCGACGAAATCCTCATGGGTGATCGTCTCGTCCCCATCGTGGAGGTCTTCCAGCTCGAAAGGCGGTGCCTGTTCGCCGACCAGGGGCGAGGGCAGCTCCTCGGAGTCCATGCCCAGGCCGACGTAGAGCAGACCCAGTACCGGCAGGGCGATGGCCAGCGGGATGAGGATGCGCTTGAGCATAGGTAACCTCTCTAAGGCATTCAAAAATATTCATTAAAAGGCGATCCACCCTTGCCTGGCAAGTGGACCGGAACGCCACCGCGGGGTTCCCCGGGCGCTGCCTTCAGCCGCCCAGATGCTGGCGTAGCTGATCCAGATCGTCGCTGTCCCAGCTCTCCGGCTCGGTGAGATCAACCCAGGCGTCGATGTAGTCCTCCAATGCGTAGGTGTGTCCGTAGCCGGCTGGGGCGCCGCCGGCGGCCATGTCCGCGGCTAGTTGAAGCATGGTCACCACCGGGTACCAGCGCAGCTCCGAAGAGACGTCCGGCCCGCGGGGCTCACTCATCCAGTCGGGTTCCCGGTAAAGGATGCTTGGGCTGAAGAAGGTGATCGGATCGCTGGCGTATTGCAGGAAGGCAATCCGGAATGGTCCCCATTCCTCGCCGGCGGCATCGAGCCGGGTCTCCTGATTCATGAAGCGGACCACCTCACCATCACGGAACTCCGGCAGCCAGGCCGGCGATCCCTCATCGCGGCGCTCGGTGACGGTTCGCCAGGTCTCGCTGCGAAACGGGGGACCGCTCCAGAGGGCGCCGTCGAAGGGGTCCTGGATGATATCGAAGACGTCGAAGGCGCGATCGGAGTTGAGGGCACCCAGGCTTAGTCCGTGGAGATAGAGCGCCGGGCGATCATCCTCCGGCAGCGTCCGCCAGTGTCCGTAGACGGCCTCGAACAGGGCCCGGGCCATCTCCGCCCCGTATCCCCCCTCCACCATCAGGGCCAGCGGGCTGGGCAGGTAGGAGTACTGCGCGGTGACCGTGGCAATGTCCCCGCGGTGGAGGTACTCCACCGGGTCGGCGGCCGCCGGGTCGATCCAGCCGGTTCCGGTGGGTGTGGCGAGGACCAGCACCGAACGCTCGAAGGCGTCAGTGCGGTGAAGCTCCTGAAGGGCAAGGCGGGCGCGCTCCTCGGGCGTCTCAGCGGCGTTCAGGCCGATATAGATGCGGATGGGCGTGGGGGTCGGCTTATCGATAAACGACTCGAGCTCCGTCGCCGTGGGGCCCGAGGAGACGAAGCTGCGGCCCTGACGGCCGAGATCCTTCCAGTCGACGAACGAGTCCGGGCTGCCTGCGCGTTCGGATTCACTCGGACGCTCCTGATCCGCCTCGATGAGGGCGTCGACCTGCTGGTAGGAGCTGTCGGCAGCGCGCAGGGCCATGGTGAACAGCACGCCGTCGATCACCGCCCAGAACAGGCCCACGGCGACCACGACCCCGGCCAGTTGCGACACCCGGCGGGGGATGTAACGCTGCAGGCGCTGGGACAGGAAGCGGAAGGTCCCACGGAAGAGCCGGGCCAGGAGCAGGGCGGCGGCAAAGACCAGCAAGGCAACCAGCGCGGCACCGATCGGTGGCAGCCCGCCGGCCGGTTCCAGCTCCATCTGTGCGCGCACCGCATCCTGCCAGCCGGCCGCGCGCCACATGAAGGTGACCGCGACCAGGGCGCAACCGGCCACGGCCAGCCAGCGCACCATGCGCTCGAGCCGCCCGCGCAGCTCGGGGAGTTGCAGGTAGTGCCACAGCCCGCTCATCCCGGCACCAATGGCGTATCCCGCGGTCAGGGACAGGCCGGAGATGGCGCCCTGGAAGGCGAAGGGGCGGGGGACCAGGCTCGGGGTCAGCGAGAAGGCAAAGAACAGGGTGCCGAGCAGCAGGCCGACAGTGGATAAGGGGCCGATCAGTCGCATCAAAGACCTTCGTTGATGAGCCAGGGAATAGAGCCGGCGTCCGGTTTCGGCCGCTCAGGATAGCGTACCCCGGGGTGGGTGCGGCTAGCCGGCGAAAAAATCGCCACCTGCCGCAGGTCCGCACGGGATCGGGGCGGGGCAGGGTTTTCCACAGGGCCTTCCACAGTTTTTGTGGATTAGACTGAAAGTGGCCGCGAGCTGGAGGTGTGCATGTTCGACCCATCCTGGATCTGGCTGGCCGGCGGCATCCTGCTACTCGTGACAGCGGCTCTCTTCGGTGGTCACCTGTTCCTGGTGGATCTGGCCGTGGCCGCCTTCGTTCTGGCGGTGGTGACGTCAGTGAAGGCGGACATGGCCGTCTCTCACCAGCTGCTGATCTATCTGGTCACCACACTGATCCTCCTGCCGACCGGTTACCGCCTTGCGCAGCGTTTTGCCGGGGCCTACGCCCACCGGATGGTCGCCCCGGCCGATGCCTATGCAGGACGATGCGGTGTCCTGGTTCGGCGGGGGCAGGGGATCGGAGTGCTGGTCGATGACGAGGTCTTCCCCGCGCGCGGGGCCGACGGGCAGGAGCTGCGTCCGGGCGATCGGGTGCGTATCGAGCGGATGGTGGGGATCACCGCCTGGGTGCGCCCCTCGGGGTGACCCTGGGCAGGGCGCTCGGCCTATTGGCTGCAATGAAACTGTAACTTGACTGTCATGAGCCGGGTGGGCAGCTTACGGTTCGCCCGGCCGCGGGGCTTCGCGGTGCGTGCCGGGTGACCGTTCTGGACACAGGGGCGACCAGCTGATGGCACAAGGCAAATCAGCCTCCGCTGCCGGGGTGGACCCGGCAGTCGTCCGGCATCGTGAGGTGCCGGCCTGGCTGCGCGGGGTCTATGCCGGGCTCTGTCTGTACCTCTTCCTGGCCGCGCTGAACGTCATCGGCAGCGGGCTGGGGACTTTCGGCGAGGCCAGCGACTTCCTCGTCCGCGCCTTCGAATATGGCGAGAACCCGTTCATCGCGCTACTCGGTGCCGTGCTGGTCACGGCCATCGTGCAGAGTTCATCGTTCACGACGGCGCTGATCGTCACCTTGGTGGCGACCGGCGAGATGACCCTGGGCACGGCGGTGTTCGCCATCATGGGCGCGAACATCGGCACCTCGGTCACCGCCCTCCTCGTGGCGCTGGCGAATATGCGCATCCGCCGGACCTTCCGGCGCTCGTTCACTGCGGCGCTGCTCCACGACTTCTTCAACATCCTCACGGTTGCCGTGCTCTTCCCGCTGGAGTGGGTGACCTCGGCTCTCGCCGAGAGTGGCCGGGGCGTGATCACCCAGACCGCTGCCTGGCTTGCCGAGTTGGTCGGTCTGCCGGAAGTGGCGCGACCGGACAGCCCGGTGGGGGTGGTGACCGCGCCGATCGTGGCCGTGTTCGAGTCGGGCGGGAGCGCGCTGGCGTCGACCGGGGGCACGGAGGGCCTGCTGGTGGCTGCCGGCGGCCTGGTGCTCATGTTCTTCGCCCTGGTGCTCATGGTGAAGAATCTCCGCGGGGCCCTGCTGCGGCACATGGACGGTCTGTTCCGTAGCTATTTCTTCCGCACGGATCCGCGCTCCTACGGGATCGGGGCGATCTCCACGGTAATGGTCCAGTCCAGCACGATTACCACGAGTCTGATGGTTCCCCTGGCCGGCGCCGGTGTGGTGCCCATGCGGCGGGTCCTGCCGTTCATGATGGGCTCGAATCTCGGGACCACCGCGACCAGTGTCCTGGCTGCTACGGCCAACCCCGTCTCGGCGGCGCTGACCGTTGCCTTCGTGCACGTGCTGTTCAATCTGTTGGGCACGGCGATCTGGTATCCGTTACGCTATATACCGATCCGCATGGCCAGCTGGTACGGCCGCCTGGCCGGGCGCAGCATGCCGTACGCGTTCCTGTTCCTGTTCTTGGTATTCTTGGTGCTGCCGCTTGTCGGGCTGGCAGTCACCGAGGTGTTGCTCATTCACCGTTAAACGCTCCCACCGGAGATGGCGATGTTCCGCGAAATCCTCAGTGCCTTTGCCCGAGAGACGGCCGTCGACCGTGCCTTTGCGGAGCTGGAAGCCATGCTCCAGGACGGGGCGTGGATGTTCGAGCGGGCCAACGAGGTGCTGCACAGTCGGGTACCGGCGGAAAAGGCCGAGGACGCGATCTATGAGCGGGATCGGCGGATCAACGCCCGCGAGCGCTCGGTCCGCCGCAAGCTCCTCCGCCACCTGACGGTGAACCCCGGCTACGATGTCCCCGTTTGTCTGGCGCTACTGAGTGTCTCCAGGGATGCGGAGCGCATCGGCGACTACTGCAAGAACGTCTTTGAAATCGGGCGCTTCTACACACGGGGCTTCCACGTTGCGAAGTACCACCAGCCCCTGGAGGAGATCGAAGGGGAGTTAGGCGGGATTTTTCGCACGTTGGCCTCGGCGTGCCGGGATCCGGACCAGCAGGAGGCCGCCCGTGAGCGCCGCGAGCAGGCGCGGGACATCCAGCGCCGCTGCGATCAGCTCATCGAGGAGCTGTTCGAGGACGAGGGCGAGATCGAATTCCACGAGGCGGTGGCGTATTCGCTGCTCGCTCGCCACTACAAGCGTGTGGCCGCGCACCTGACCAACATCGCCAGTGCGGTGCTCGGCGAGCTGGCCGAGCTGGACTTCGAGCCGGGAACCGGGGGCGACTGATATCCCCCCTGTACCGCCTTCCCGGCCGTGGCCGGGACCGGCTGAGGCCGCTATGATGGGGACCGTTCCGTCCGGTTCAGCGAGAAGGGACGCGCTGCCATGGCCGACCACGGTCTGACCCTACTGCTGCTGATCTTCCTGGCCCACGTTGCCGCCTTCGGCGCGGCCGGGCTGCGCCGGCGCGAGCCTTACTACGCCGCCACGGTTCTGACCTTCACGATCCTCAGTGCATCGGTGGCCGTGCGCCTCTATGCACCGGGGTGGAGCGTGACGGACCATCTACCGCTCTACGAGCTGCTGCGCTGGCTTGCCCTGCCGGCTGCTGCCGTCTCCATCATCTGGACCGTGCTGCGCGTCCGGGCTCGCCGGGCCCAGCAGCGGGCCGCCGCCGAGCAGGCCCGGCCGATCCGCTAGGGTGCCGAGGCGGTCGTCTGCGGGCAGAACCGGCCGATGTAGGTGCGGAATCCTTCCGCCTCTGCTGCCACACGGTCACGGTCCCACCCGAGGTGCGCTCCGGCGATACACGCCGCGCTATCCACCGCATCCAGCCCCGCCGCCGGTCCCAGACCGACCATCGTGCGACGCATCAGGGCGTCGGTGAGCGTCTCGGACATCTCCGTCTCGAAAGCGTGGATCAGCTCCGCGACGACGGCCCCAGTCTGCGGGCTGAACACCTCCTGCAGTCGAGGGTCCGCGCCCATGCGTGCAGCGATCTGCTCGGCCTTGACGCCGTAGAGCGCCGCCAGGCGTTGGGCCAGCACCGGGGTTAGCCCATGGGCTGCCGCTAGGCGGCGCCGAAACGTCTCCAGGTCCGGGGTCGCAGCTCCCGGGAGAGGCCGCCGGCGCGTCGGGCACGGGGGCAGCTGCCAGCCGCGGGACCGGCCGATCCGCTCCACTGCTTCCTCGGCCAGGTGGCGGTACGTGGTGAGTTTGCCGCCAATCACCGACCACAGCCCTGGTGCCTGATCCTCGTGGTCGACGATCAGGTGGCGCCGGGTGATTGCCCCTGTTTCTCCGGCGGCGACGTGGGGTAGGGGGCGCACACCGCTGTAGGCGTACAGTACCTGGCTGCGCTCGAGCCCTGCATCCGGCAGGAGCCGGTTGGTCTCATCGAGGAGGTAGCGGATTTCGTCCTCGGTGGGGGCTGCGGTCCCGGGGTCTGCATCGTAGCGGGTATCGGTGGTACCGATCAGATAGAGCCCGTTCCAGGGCAGTGTGAAGTAGGGGCGCCCATCCTCTCGGGCCTCGGCATAGAGCGCGTGGCCCGGAGCACCGGGGAAGGGGGGGACGACGATGTGCGTGCCCTTGGTGCCGCCGATGCGCCGCGGGAACTCGGGTGCGGTGGCCTCAAGGAGGTGGTCGACCCACGGGCCGGCGACATTGATCACCGATGCGCTTCGCGCCCTGGCGGTTTCGCCGGTGAGCTGGTCCTCGATCTCGACCCCGGTGACACGACCCGTGGCCGCTTCCCGTTGCACCCGCCGCGCCCGGGCGTGGGTATAGACCGTGGCTCCGTGGGCACGGGCGCAGAGGAGATTCTCCAGGGTCAGCCGCTCCGGGTAAGCGACTTGGGCGTCGTAATAGCGCGCGGCGCCGAGTAGGCCCTGCTCGGCCAGGCCTGGTTCGGCGGCACGGACTGTGGCGCGGTCGTACATGCGGTGGCAAGGCAGGCTTTTGTCCAAGGATAGGAAGTCGTAGGCGAGCATGCCCAGGCGCACCATTCCGGGGCCCCGCCGCTGGCCGGCGTAGAGAGGGATGAGCAGGGGCAGGGGCGTGACCAGGTGGGGGGCGGTGCGCAGCAGGATCTCGCGATCGCGCAGAGACTCCCGGACCAGCCCGATCTCGCCGTGTTCGAGGTAGCGCAGCCCGCCGTGGACCAGGCGGCTGTTCCAGGCGGAGGTGGCACCGCCGATATCGTCCTGTTCCAGGACCAGTACCCGGAGTCCGCGCAGCGCTGCGTCCCGAGCGATGCCGGCGCCATTGATCCCGGCGCCAATGACGATCAGGTCGTAGGGGTGTTCGAGCTCCGCGGGGATCCGTCCACTCATCGGGCTGGCTCCTCGGTTGCAGCGTGGGAATCTGGTGCCACCAGCGTGAACCCTAGCAAGAAAGCGCACAGCAGCGGCAAAGTCTCGCGAGCCTCTTTGCAATCGTCGGCCGGGCAGAGATGATCGGGGCAGCGGCCCGCGCTGAAAGCAGGCCGGGGGACGCAGCGAAGGAGTCGAACCATGCAGCAGCGCTACATCCTGGCCCTGGATCAGGGCACCACCAGCTGCCGTGCGATTCTCTTTGATCAGCGGGCGCAGATCGTGGGCGTCGCGCAGAAGGAGCTGACGCAGTATTACCCGCACCCGGGCTGGGTGGAACACGACGCCATGGAGATCTGGGGCGCGCAGATGGGGGTGGTGCGGGAAGTTCTCGAGGTGCATGGGGTCAAGCCGGCCGAACTCCACGCCATCGGGATCACCAACCAGCGCGAGACCACCGTGATCTGGGATCGCCACACGGGGCGCCCGATTCACAATGCGATCGTCTGGCAGGACCGACGCACGGCCGCCCTATGCGAGTCGCTCAAGGAGCGCGATCTGGAGCGGAAAGTGCGTGACACCACCGGCCTGGTGATCGATGCCTACTTCTCGGGCACCAAGATCCGCTGGTTGCTCGACAATGTCGCGGGAGCACGCGAACGAGCCGAGCAGGGTGAGCTGCTGTTCGGCACCATGGATACCTGGCTGGTCTGGAATCTGACCCGCGGGGCATGCCACGTCACCGACTACAGCAACGCCTCGCGCACCATGCTCTACGACATCCATCGCCTGGCCTGGGACGACGAACTGCTTGAGGCGCTGGCGATCCCGCGGACGCTGCTGCCGGAGGTGCGCCCCTCCTGTGGGCATTTCGGGACCACGGACCCGGATATGCTCGGCGGAGCACAGATCCCCATTGCCGGCATCGCCGGAGATCAGCAGGCGGCACTGTTCGGGCAGGCCTGCTTCGAGCCGGGCATGGCCAAGAACACTTACGGCACCGGCTGTTTCCTGCTGATGCATACCGGTGAGCAACCCGCGGTCTCGGAGTCGGGCCTGCTCACCACCATCGCCTGGGGCATTGACGGTCGGGTGGAGTACGCCCTCGAGGGGGCGATCTTCATCGCCGGCGCCGCCATCCAGTGGCTGCGCGACGAGTTGAAGCTGATCGACTCGGCGGAGGATTCGGAGTACTTCGCCGGCAAGGTGCCAGACGCCGGTGGGGTCTACGTCGTACCGGCTTTCGCTGGGCTTGGTGCCCCGTACTGGGACATGTACGCCCGGGGCGCGATCTTCGGGCTGACGCGGGGGACGCGGAAGGAGCATGTCACCCGCGCGACCCTGGATGCGCTGGCCTATCAGACCCGGGACGTGATCGATGCCATGGGGCGTGACTCCGGGCTGCCGCTCAAGGGGCTCCGAGTCGACGGCGGGGCCGTGGCCAACAACGTGCTGATGCAGTTCCAGGCCGATGTGCTGGGGGTGCGGGTGGAGCGGCCCGAGATCACCGAAACCACCGCCCTCGGAGCCGCTTACCTGGCGGGTATTAACGCGGGCGTCTGGGATCAGGGGAGCGTGGCCCGCCAGGTGGCTTTGGAGCGGGTCTTCGAACCGTCGATGGCGGAGGAGGAACGTGATCGACTCTACAGCGGTTGGCAAAAGGCTGTGCGCCGGAGCATGGACTGGGAGCGAACGTAGCATGACCGCCCCGTCGCGCGTCCGTCGGGGTGGTCGATCCGCGTCCCTTGGGTGGGTATATGTATCCTAGGGTCTTTCTGCCGGCAGCAGCCCTGGTGGTGACCCTGGTGGTGGCCGCCGCCGTCTGGACCGAGGCGATGGGTGATGGGATCGCCCGGCTGCAGACGTTCATTGCCGTCGAGCTGGGTTGGGTCTACACCGGTGTCGTTGCGTTCCTACTCGGTTTCGTTTTGGTGGTGCTGCTGCGTCCTGATTTCCGCAGGCTGCGTCTGGGGCCGCCCGACTCCTATCCGGAGTACAGCTACCTGTCGTGGTTCGCCATGCTCTTCTCGGCGGGTATGGGCATCGGCCTGCTGTTCTACAGCGTTGCCGAACCGCTGATGCACTTCGCCGATCCGCCCCGGGCCGAGCCGGGTACGCCGGATGCGGCCCTCGAGGCGCTGCAGATCACTTTCTTCCACTGGGGTTTGCACCCTTGGGCGATCTACATCATCGTCGCGCTCTCGCTGGCGTTTTTCTCCTACCGCCACGACTTGCCGTTGTCTCTTCGCTCGGCGCTCTACCCGCTGCTCGGACAGCGTATACACGGCGTCATTGGCGATCTGGTCGACACCATGGCGGTGGTGGGGACCGTGCTCGGAGTGGCGACATCCCTGGGGTTGGGGGTTATGCAGGTCAACTCCGGATTGGCACGGGTCGGGCTGCTGGAGGAGTCACTGACGCACCAGATCGGGCTGATCATCGCCATCATGGGGGCGGCGACCATCTCCGTGGTCAGCGGATTGAACAACGGGATCCGTCTTCTCTCACGCGCCAATCTGTTCCTCGGTGCGGCGCTGATGTTGTTCGTGCTGATCGCCGGGCCGACCCGGCTGGTCCTGGCCGGCTTTTTTGAATCCCTCGGCCACTATGTGGACGGCCTCGTGGAGCTGACCTTCCGCACCGACGCCTTTCGGAGCCCCGACTGGCAGGCCGACTGGACGCTGTTCTACTGGGGGTGGTGGATCTCGTGGTGTCCGTTCGTGGGCATGTTCATCGCCCGGGTCTCCCGCGGGCGGACGGTGGGGGAGTTCATCCTCGGCGTGTTGTTGGTACCGACGCTGTTCACCTTCGTCTGGCTGACCGCCTTCGGCGCGGGTGCACTGCATCTGGATCAGGCCGGCGCCGGCATCGCGGCAGTGGTACAGGAGAGCGTGCCGCAGGCGCTCTACGCCATGCTCGAGGCGCTGCCCCTGGCGGCGATTACGGTTCCACTGGCTACCGCCGTGGTGGTGGGCTATTTCGTGACGTCGGCAGACTCGGGGGCGCTGGTCATGAATGTCCTGGCCTCCGGCGGCAACCCCAATCCGCCGCTGCTGCAGAAGATCTTCTGGAGCACCATGACCGGTGCCGTGGCCGCGGTGCTGTTGATCGCCGGCGGGCTGCAGGCCTTGCAAACAGTCACCATTGCGGCGGCGCTGCCGTTGTCACTGATCCTTCTGCTCATGGCCTGGGGGCTGTGGGCGGCGTTCCGTGCCGATGCGCAGCAGTCGGACATGATCAGCCCCATCCCCGAGCCGAAGCTAGAACGGCTGTTCCGCTATCTGGATGAGCGCCGGCGGCGGCGCCGTGGATGGCCGCCGCGGGGCAGCTCGGACACTCCGCAGACAAGGACGAAACGTCAATGAGACGCTGGCTGAGAAAGCTCCTCAAAAGCGGCGAACCCCAGATGGCCGATGCCGAGGCGGCGCAAGCACAGCTCCGTGACGCCGAGCAACAACTCGAGCAAAGCTTCCGGGAGGCGGTGCTGCCCGGCTTGTGGCGGGCCCGCGACACCCTGATCGCCGAGGGGTTTGCCGCCCTTGTCGAGCACAACGAGCACTGGGCCAGATTGATGGTCGCAACCGACTCGGAGGGAAGCTGCGTCTACACCGTGGAGGGCCGCCTCTATCACAAGCCGTCCTTTGCGTTCCCTGCGCTGCACGGGGACACGGCGCGGCCGCAGTATCCGGTCCTGCACCTGGAGTGTCAGGGGCAGGTACGCGAATGGCGCCCGGAGCAGGTGGATGCCGAGACCGTGGCGGCCGACGCCGAGGGCGAGTGCCGCAAGTGGTTGAACTGGTAAACCCTCTTATTGAACCGGGAGCCCCTCGGCCTTCCACTCCGGGAAGCCTTGGTTGAGCCGGGTTGCGTCAACGCCTTGGCGGCGCAGTCGGCGCACGGCGTCGCGAGCCAGGGCGCAGAACGGTCCCCGGCAGTAGGCGACCACCTGTTGCTCGGCGGGCAAGTCTTGGAGCCGGGCCTCGAGTTCATCCAGGGGTACGTTGATGGCGCCCGGCAAGTGTCCGGAGGCGTACTCCTCGGGCGGGCGGACGTCGATCAAAGTGACTTCGTTACGCTGCAGGCGCTCAAGGAGCTCCGCCGACGAGAGCGTGTCCAGGTCCTGGTGGTCCTCGAAGTACTGCGCAATCAGCTGATTGACTTCGGCTATGTTGCGCTCGGCCACCCGGCGCAGGGTCGACATCAGGGTCAAAACCTCCTCGTCGGCGAGCGCGTAGTAGACGTACTTACCCTCTTTGCGGGCGGTCACCAGGCCGGCGCGCCGGAGCTGCTGCAGATGTTGCGAGACGCTGCCCACGGGCAGCTGGGTCAACTGCGTCAGGGCCTCGACGCTGCGTTCCCGCTGCGCAACTAGCTCGAGCAGTTCCAGGCGGTATTCGTGTCCCACCGCCTTGGCGATAACCGCGAACTGCTCGAGCACGCGACGTTTGGGGATTTGCTGTTCCATGGATTCCAGGCTGCACTCCGGTGTGCCGTACGGTAGGGAGCAAGTGGTCTTCCCTACCGTACGGCGTGGTTTTGATGCTTATCAAGCGCTCCCTTTTGGAGTGGACTTTTTACCGCACTAACGATCCGCGGCGAACTGGTCGAAGGCCTCTAGGGCCTGGGCCCCGTAGGTCATCGAGGGACCGCCGCCCATGTAGACCGAGACACCGATCATCTCGAGGATCTCGTCGCGGGTGGCGCCATGCTTGGCCGCGGCCTTAGTGTGGAAGGCGATACAACCGTCACAACGGGTCGCCACACTGATCGCGACCGCGATCAATTCCTTGGTCTTGGGCGAGAGCGCCCCGTCGGCGGTCGCGGCCTGGGCGATGGCCGAGAACCCCTTGGCAACATCTGGCTGGCCCTTGCGGACCTCCTTGAACAGCGCGGAGAGTTCGTCGGCGGTGCTGGCCCAATCCTTGTACATGGGTGGATCCTCTTGGTTGCGGTCGTGGAAACGGCAAGGTTACGGCGCGATTCTACATGGATCGATAGAACTGCATCGATAGTGTGTCGGGGTAGCCCCGACGGGTAGAGGCGGCGAGGGGGCCAAGGACGGGGCAGGTGGTCGGGATGAGCAGCTGGTCCCGTCTCAGGGCTGCTATCATCGCTGCACCCAGTCCGATGCGTGAAGGAATTGGTGTACCGGTAATGAGCGAGACACGTGGACAGCGGGGCCGAGCCCTTTTGGGGCTGGTGGCCGTGGTGGCAGCGGCGGCAGGGGGGATTGTTGCCGGGGCGGAGCATTGGGGGGGGCTGGAGCCGTGCTCGCTGTGCTGGACGCAACGCGGCATTCTGGCCGCCCTCATGCTCGTGGCGTTGCTCGGCGTGGTGTTCTGGCCGCGCCGGGGCTGGTGGCGGTGGAGCCTGGGCGGAGCGTTGGCTGCGGTAACCGCCGGGGGTCTAGCCGCCGCTGGCCGCCACCTCTATGTCATGTGGAATCCGGAGGTGGTCGATTGCGGGATGAGCCCGGAAGTCATGCTGCAGATGCTGCCCTGGCGGGAGTTCCTCGTCGAGCTGGTGACCGGCAACACGGACTGTGCCGAAGCGGCCGCGCTGTTTGGGGTTCCGCTTCCGTTTGCTAGCTTCTTCGGGTTTACGGTCCTCGGTGCGGCATCGCTGTACGCCGTTTTCCGGTTGCGCTAAGGGGGTGGACGCCGGTCAGTGAGGGCTGCCATGTCGTCCGATTCTCAGCCGCTGGTTGATGCCCACGGGCGCCGGATCGACTATCTGCGCCTGTCGGTCACCGACCGCTGCGATCTGCGCTGTCTCTACTGCATGGGTGGAGAGGTGCGTTTCGTCCCGCGCTCCGAGATCCTCTCCCTAGAGGAGCTAGAGCAGGTGGCGGTGGCCGTCGTCGGTCTGGGCGTGCGGAAGGTCCGAATCACTGGAGGGGAGCCCCTGCTGCGGCGGGGGGTGCTGGGGCTCGCGCGGCGTCTCGGAGCCATCGACGGGCTCGAGGAACTGGTGATGACGACCAATGCCACGCAGCTGGCGCGCTACGCGAGGGAGCTGCGGGCGGCCGGCGTGCAGCGCCTGAATATCAGTCTGGATACGCTCGACGCCGATCGCTTCCGGCAATTGACCCGGACCGGACGGCTGGACCAAGTTCTCGAGGGCATCGAGTCGGCACGGGGGGCTGGTTTCAAGCGTATCCGCCTAAACACCGTTGCGATGCGCGGCCGCAACGACGACGAGATCCTATCGCTGGTTGATTTTGCGCTGGCGCGGGGGATGGACATCAGCTTCATCGAAGAGATGCCGTTCGGCGACGCCCAACGTCATGTCCGGGGCGAGGCCTTCATGGGCTCGGCCGAGGTGCGGTCGCTGATCGAGCGGCGCTACGACCTGGAGGATGCCGAGCCGCGGCCGGCCGCCGGCCCCTCGCAGGAGTTGCAGGTGTCCGGGAGCGCTACCCGGGTCGGCTTCATCTCGCCCCACTCGGGATGTTTCTGCCCGGCCTGCAATCGGGTTCGGGTGACCGTGGAGGGGCTGCTTTTGCCGTGCCTGGGCGACGAGGGTGCCGTCGATCTGCGCGGGATCCTGCGCGCCGGCGACGATGCCGTAACCGTTCGGGAGCGTCTGCGCGCGGGGGTTCGCGACGCCCTGGCACGCAAACCGGCCCGGCACGGGTTCGCGGCACCCGGAGTCAGCCAGCCGCGGGTGGTGCGGTTCATGAGCGCCACCGGCGGCTGAGCCGTTCCCCGGGGATCGGGTCAGTCCGCGCGGGTGAGCCAGCGCACCGGATCGAGGACATGGATCTGTCCGGCCTGCAGCGTGGCAATCGCGGCGTCCGGATCCTCAAAGCGCATGAATAGTACGGCCCGGCCCGGTTCGCCAAAGGTGAAGGCGTAGGTGTAGAGCACGTTATGGCCGCCCTGTTCGAGGACCTCCAGGACGTAAGCCATACCGCCGCACTCATCGGCCACTTCCAGCCCCACCACCTCATCGACGCGAACGGCGCAGCCGGCCTCCTCAAGCACGCGCTTGGCGCGCTCCCAGTCGGCGACGATCAGGCGCAGGATGCCGAACTGGTCCGCGTCGGCCAGGGAGAGGGTGCGGATGTTGATGCCTGCCTCCGCGAGGATTCGGCACGGTTGCTTGAGGTGTGCAGGTTGGTTCTCAAGGAAGAGTGATAACTGCTTGAATTTCATGGTCACCCCTCGCGGTTATCGAAAACCCGCTTCGCCTTGCCCTCGCTGCGTGGGAGACTCTGAGGCTCGGCGAGGCGGACACCGACGCGCAGCCCGATGATGTGCTCGAGGGCGTCGGCGATCTGCCTTTGCAGCGCCTCCATCCCCCCGACGGTATCACTCAGCACCGCCTCGGTGACCTCCACGGCGACCTCCATCTGGTCGAGGCTCCCCTGGCGGCTCAGGGTGATCTGGTAGTGGGGCAGGGTCCCTTCAACCTGCAGCAGCGCGGTCTCGACTTGGGCCGGAAAGACATTGATACCGCGGATGATGAACATATCGTCGCTGCGCCGGCCGATGCGCTGGATGCGCCTTATGGTCCGGCCGCAGCTGCACGGCTCGGGGATGATGGTGGTCAGGTCCCGGGTCCGGTAACGGATCATCGGCATGGCCTGCTTGCTCAGGGTGGTGAGCACCAGCTCGCCTTCCTCGCCGTCGGGCAGCGGGGTGCCGGACTCGGGGTCGATGATCTCCGGGTAGAAGTGATCCTCGAAGATGTGCAGGCCGTCCTGAGCGCAGCACTCGCTGCCCACGCCGGGGCCGATGATCTCGGAAAGGCCGTAGATGTCGTAGGCAAGAATACCGCTCTCCTGCTCGATGCGCTGGCGCATTGCCTCGGTCCACGGCTCGGCGCCGAAGATCCCCACACGCAGGGGCAGGTTCGGCCAATCGATGTCTGCCTCGCGGGCGCGTTCCAGCAGATGAAGGAAATAGCTGGGGGTGGCGCACAGCGCGGTGACCCCGAAATCGCGCATCACCATCATCTGCCGCTCGGTGTTGCCCCCGGAGATGGGGATGACCGTGGCCCCCAGTTCCTCGGCGCCGTAGTGCGCGCCAAGCCCCCCGGTGAACAGCCCGTAACCGAAGGCGTTCTGCACCATGTCGCCGGCATGGACGCCACAAGCGGCGAAGGTCCGGCTCATGACCTCGGACCAGACGTCCAGATCGTCCCGGGTGTACGCCACCACGATCGGCTTGCCAGTGGTTCCGCTGGAGGCGTGCAGGCGGACGATCTCCTCACGCGGGCTAGCAAACAGGCCGAAGGGGTAGGTATCGCGCAGGTCGTTCTTGACGGTGAACGGCAGATGCTGGATGTCGGCCAGCTGACGCAGGTCGGAGGGTTGCACCCCCCGCTGCTCGCAACGCTCGCGGAACAGTGGTACGCGCTCGTAGGCCCGCGTGACCATGCCCTGGAGACGACTGAGCTGGAGCTCGCGCAGCTGCTGCTCCGGGAGGTAATCGGGGGCGCTGCGCGGGTTGAAGGTCGGCTGATCCGGAGTCGGTGCGGCTCGGTCGTGCATGGTCTCCCTCGTCACAGAGTGGGTCGGGGGCGTGAATGGCTGGTTAGAGTGCCGAACAGGGCCTCGATGCCCCGCGCCTGGCGGAATACGCGCAGGTTCATCTCGTGGAGCTTATCGGGCAGCTGACCGCGGATGGCGTCGATCCAGTGCGTCTCGTCGATGTCGAGGTGGGCACTGAGCACGCCGAGCAGTGCGACATTGACCATGCGGGCGGCGTGCTGCGATGCCTCGTCCTGGAAGAGCTGCGGGACGGCGTCCGGCGTGATCAGGCGCCCGTGAGGGGCCAGCCGATGGCGGTTGGGCAGGACCTGGGACGATTCCGAGATGATCAGGAAGTCGGCCTCGGCGTGCGGCACCATCGGGCTGTGGACCCGGGGCCCGAAGCGGATGTCGCTGCTGACCGACCCGCCTCGTTGACTCATGCCGTGGATCTCGCTCTTCTTTACGTCGTGGCCGGCGCTGAAGGCGGCCTCGGCCAGGATGTCCGAGCCCGTGACGATCCCCTGGCCGCCGAGTCCGGCAATGACGATGTTGGTTACGCCGTGCTCGTCAGTCATGACGACGACTCCTGCTCGGCCTGAAGTGCGGCCAGGCGCCGGCTGGCCAGCGGGCAGGGGCGCCTGGCCACGATCAGGGTGAGCTCGTCGCTGGCCAAGGCGTCGGTGAGCAGTCGCTCGAACTCGTCCTGAGCCTCGACCGGATCCACCGTGTGCACCCGGGTGATGCCCATCGCCAGGGCGACGGCCTCGTAGTTGAGCTTGCTGGTGGCCGGGTGGTGGTCGATCTGTCGGCCTGTGCCCGGGTGCTCCTGGAGCCCGGTCATGGCTGTGGTGTCGTTGTCGAGTATGAGCAGCACGTGGCCGGTGGCCGGCGGGTTATAGGCCATCTCGGCCAGCCCGGGGAGGCCGGTATGCACGAAGGTGCTGTCGCCGATGACGCTCACCACCCGTCGTGCCTGGTCGGCGGGGAGGGCATGGCGCAGGCCGAGCCCGACGCCGACGCTCGCGCCCATGCATACGCAGGTGTCCATCGCCTCGAAGGGAGGCATGACGCCGAGGGTGTAGCAGCCGATGTCTCCGGCAACGATGCACTCGTGCCGGGACAGGGTCTGGAACACCTGTCTATGGGAGCAGTCGGCACAGAGCCGCGGCGGCTTGCCCGGTTCCTCCGGTTCGGGCTCCGGGCTCTCGTCGCCGGCGAGGATGCGGCGGACCCGGTCGGCGTTGAGCTCACCGAAACGGAAGCGCTCCGGCTTGCCCTCCACCGGGATGTCCGCTGCCCGAGCGGCGGTGTAGAGGTACGGATCCCCCTCTTCGATCACTACGCAACGGTCCACCTTGGCGGCGAAGGCGCGCATGGCCTCGATGGGTAGCGGGTGGGTCAGCCCCGGCTTGAGCAGGCGAGCTCCGGGGGCGGCCTCCCGGGCATGGGCTGCAGCCACGCCGTCGGCGATGATCCCCAGGCTCGTATCCTCGCCCTCCTCGACGAGCAGCTCCGCCGACACCTCGGAGCGCGCAAGGTTGGCCAGGCGTTCGCGCAGCCGGACGTGGGCCGGACGCGCGTAGCCAGGGATCATGACCCGACCGGGGATGTCCCGCTCGTACCGCGGCGCGGGCACCTGCGCCCGTTCGGTGCGGGTGCGGACCCGCCCCTTGGAGTGGCAGATCCGTGTGGTCAAACGCAGGATCACCGGCAACTGGAAACGAGCGGAGAGTTCCAGGGCCTTGAGCGTATAGTCGTACGCCTCCTGGCTGTCGCCGGGCTCGAGCATCGGTGCCCCGGAGGCTTCGGCATAGCGGCGGGTGTCCTGCTCGTTCTGGCTGGAGTGCATTCCCGGGTCGTCGGCGACGGCGATGACCAGGCCCTCGGCTACACCGGTGTAGGTGGCGGAGAACAACGCGTCAGCGGCCACGTTGAGGCCGACGTGCTTCATAGTCACCAGGGCCCGGGCGTTGCCGTAGGCCACGCCGAGGCCGACCTCAAGGGCCACCTTCTCGTTGGGAGCCCACTGGGCACGCCCTCCGAGGTGGTCGAGGCGCTCGAGGATCTCGGTCGAGGGGGTTCCCGGGTAGCCGGTACCCAGCGACACGGCGCCGTCGAGTGCGGCTTGGGCGACGGCTTCATTGCCTGTGAGGAATTGATCGGGCATGCACTGCTCCTGGGGACTGACTCGTTGTCCGGACTGCGATTTCAGGCCGGTAGAGCATAGAGAGCAAGGGGTGGGGGATCAACATGATGGGAGCGCGCGCGCGCGAGCGGGTGGTCGCGGGCACCGGAAAACCCATCGGGATTTGACCTGTCGACCTCTATGAGGGTAATTTCCACTCGCTATTGTTCACTGCACAATACCGTTAACACCATCGGGAAGGGACGCAGCGAGTGACTTCGGCAATGACACAGATCGCCCTGGCGGGCGGCGTGATGGCGAGCCTGGGTATCCTCCTGGCCGCGATGCTCGCCGTGGCCAATCGGCGGCTCTACGTCTACGAGGATCCGCGAATCGACGAGATCGAGGACCTGCTGCCTCGGGCGAACTGCGGGGCCTGCGGGGTCGCGGGCTGTCGCCCGTTTGCCGAAGCCCTGATCAACGGCGACACCCAGCCTTCCCGGTGTACAGTCAACTCCCCCGAGTTGAATCAGCAGATCGCTGACCTGCTCGGTGTCAGCGTAGGCGACCAGGAGCGGCTAATCGCCCGACTGGCCTGCGCTGGCGGCACCCACGTGGCGGCTACCCGGGCGCGCTACGAGGGGCTCAAGTCCTGTCGAGCGGCGGCGCTGGTCGCCGGCGGTGGCAAGGGCTGTGTCTGGGGCTGTCTCGGCCTTGGTGACTGCGAGGACGAGTGCGGTTTCGACGCCATTGAGCTCAACCGGTATGGCCTGCCGATCGTGGATGCCGAAAAATGCACCGGCTGCGGTGATTGCGTCGAAATCTGTCCAAAAGACCTCTTCAGCCTGCAACCCGAAAGCCACCGCCTGTGGATCAATTGCCGCAACCAGGATCCGCAGGACGAGGCCGAATCCCACTGTGAGGTCGTCTGCACTGCCTGCGGGCGCTGTGCAGCCGACGCGCCGGAAGGTCTGATCCGCATGGAAAATAACCTGGCGGTGATCGACTACAGCAAGAACGACCTGGCCTCACCAGTGGCGATCGAACGTTGTCCAACGGGCGCCATTGTCTGGTTGGAAGACGGTGAGCCCCGACGGGGTGCGGGCGCACGGAAGATCACCCGCAAAGAACCTCTACCGCGCATGGAACCCCTGCCTCGCGTCTGAGGCACAGCGCTACAACCCGCATGGCTGGCCGGCCGGCATGCGCGCGGGCCGGCGCCGCGGTGTGGCGTCTGGCGGTTACAGGTACACAGATTTCGAAATGAGCACCGGTCCGGACGGACCGGGCAAGCTAGGGGAGGCGATATGCTTTTCAAGCGCACTACGTCGCAGGACCTGATGAAGTATCAGGGGATTCGCGGGGCGATGGACGGCAACAGTGCCGTCATCCAGTGCGAGCGCGAATCCTCGGACGCCGCCGGCGCCTACCCGATCACTCCGTCCACGGACATGGGTGAGATGTGGGCCGAGGAGGTCTCCAAGGGTCATATCAATGTCTCCGGTCGCTCGCTGATCTTCATCGAGCCGGAGTCCGAGCACGCCGCTGCGGCGATGACCGCAGGGCTGTCGATGACCGGCCTGCGGGCGATTAATTTCTCGTCGGCGCAGGGCGTGGCGTTCATGCACGAATCGCTCTATGCCGCTGCCGGCAAGCGACTGCCGTACATCCTCAACATGGGCTGCCGCGCCATCACCAAGGGCGCGCTCAACGTCCATGCCGGCCACGACGACTACCACTGCGTCGACGACACCGGCTTCTTCCAGGTCTTCGCCAAGAACGCCCAGGAGGCGGCGGACCTGAACATCATCTCCCACAAGATCGCCGAGCTAGCGCTCAACCCGGGTATCGTCGGTCAGGACGGCTTCCTGACCACTCACCTGATCGAGTCGCTGCGCATCCCCGAGCGGGAGCTGATCCAGGAGTACCTGGGCAGTGCCGACGATATCATCGACTGTCCGACCCCGGCGCAGCGGATGCTCTATGGCGAGCAGCGCCGCCGTATCCCCGCCATTTGGGATGTCGACAACCCGATGCTCTCCGGTTCGGTGCAGAACCAGGACGCCTACATGCAGCAGGTGGCGGCCCAGCGGCCGTACTTCTACGCCCACCTGCCCGAGATCGCCGACGCCTGCATGGAGGAGTTCTCCCAGCTGACCGGCCGGCGCTACAACCGGGTCTCCGGTTACCGGATGGACGACGCCGAGTACGTCATTGTCGGTCAGGGCAGCATGGTGGCCACTGCCGAGGCGGTGGCCGATTACCTGCGGGATACGCGCGGCATCCCGGTGGGCGTGGTCAATCTGACCATGTTCCGTCCCTTCCCTGGCGCCGACCTGGCCCAGCTGCTCAAGGGGCGCAAGGGCGTCGCCGTGCTCGAGCGCACGGATCAGCCGTTGGCCGAGGATCTGCCCCTGGCCCGCGAAACCCGGGCGGCACTGACCAAGTGCCTGGAGAACCGCATCGCCGGGGAAGGCAAACCGTACCCGGATTATCCGTCCTTCGGCGGCGGGGACATGCCGCGGATCTATTCCGGTGCCTACGGCTTGGGCTCGCGCGACCTGCAGCCCGAGGGGCTGATCGCCGCCGTGGAGAACATGCTCGGCGACGGGCCGCAGCAGACGTTCTTTTACCTGTCGGTGGACTTCATCCGGCCCAACCCGGCGACGCCCACCCAGGAGGTGCATCAGCAGAAGGTGCAGGAGGCCTACCCGGGTATCGAGAAGATGGCACTGCGCGGTTCCGAGAACCCGAGCCTGATGCCCGATGAGGCGATCACCGCGCGGCTGCACTCGGTTGGCGGTTGGGGCGCCATGACCACCGGCAAGAACCTGGCCATGACGCTCTTCGACCTGCTCGACTTCCACATCAAGGCGAACCCGAAGTACGGCTCCGAGAAGAAGGGGCAGCCGACCACCTATTACCTGGCTGCTGCGCCGGAGCCAATCCGGGTCAGCAGCGAGCTCAAGGAGGTCGAGGTTGTCCTGTCGCCGGATCCGAACGTCTTCGATCACTCCAACCCGCTGGCCGGCCTGGCCAAGGGCGGGACGTTCGTCATCCAGTCGAACCTGGACTCGCCGGCAGCCGTCTGGGAGAGCTTCCCGGCGGAGGCCCAGCGCTACATCGTCGAGAACGATATCCACGTCTACTATCTCGATGCGTTCAAGATTGCCCGGGACGAGGCCTCGGATGCCGATCTGCAGTTCCGCATGCAGGGCATTGCCTTCCAGGGCGCGTTTTTCGCGTCGTCGCCGCTTATGCAGCGCCGCGGCCTGACACGTGACTCACTTTTCCGCGCTATCGAGGAGCAGCTCGAGCAGAAGTTCGGCAGCAAGGGGCGCCGCGTGGTGGAGGACAACCTGCGGGTGGTCCGCCGCGGCTTCGATGAACTGGTGGAGATCACCGACAAGACCCTCAGCGGTGCCGTGGCGCCGGCTTCGGGCGAGCAGCGGGCCATGCCGGAGATGCCGGTGATGCTCAAGCGTCTGCCCAAGTCCGAGGATGCGCGTTCGGATATCCACCGTTTCTGGGAGCAGACCGGCAGCTTCTATGTCGCCGGGCAGGGCAGTGACAACCTGGCCGATCCCTTCATGGCGCAGTCGCTGATCCCGGCGTCCACGGCGATCTACCGGGACATGACCCAGGTACGCTTCGAGTACCCCGCCTGGGATCCGGCCAAGTGCACGGCCTGCGGGGACTGCTACGCGGTCTGTCCGGACACCGCACTGCCCGGGCTGGTCAACAGCATCGGCGAGATCTTCGACACCGGCGTGCGTCGTATCGAGAAGACCCAGCCGACACGCCATCTGCGGCGCGCCGTGCGCGATCTTGAGAAGCGGCTGCGCAGTGCGCTGCTCGAGGCCGGCGAGGAGGCCGACTTCCACGCTGAACTCGACGACTCCATCCAGCGCCTGCTGGCCGATAGCACGCTCGATGGCGGCGATAAGGAGCGTCTGGAGCGGGAGCTGGCATCGCTGCGCGAGCAGATCGGCGACTTCCAGTTCGCCGTCACCAAGCCGTTCTTCTCCGCGCAGGAGAAGCGCAGCCCCGGCAGTGGCGGTCTGTTCTCCCTGGCGGTCAATCCGTATACCTGCAAGGGGTGCATGGAGTGCGTCCGCATCTGTGACGAGGGTGCCCTCGAGGCGGTGACACAGACCCAGGACGACGTCGACCGAATGCGGCGCAATTGGGACTTCTGGCTTGATCTGCCGAGCACCAGCAAGGATTACATCCGCATCGACGACCTGGATGAGGGCATCGGCGCCCTGGAGACGCTGCTGCTCGATAAGACCAACTACGAGTCGTTGAACGCCGGCGACGGCGCATGCCTGGGCTGCGGCGAGAAGACCGCGGTGCACCTGTTCACCTCCACGGTCTCGGCGCTGATGCAGCCCCGGGTCAAGGAGCACGTCAAGAAGATTGACGACCTGATCGCCCGGCTGGAGCAGCACATCCGCCTCAAGCTGGCCGAAGGCATGGATATCTCCGACGTCCACGCGGTCCACGAGGCCATCCAGGCACACTCGGACCGTGACCTGACGCTCTCGCGCTTGTCCGGCACGCTGGATGAGGGGCGGGGCAGCCAGACTGTGGATCCCGACTGGCTGAAGTGGGCTACCGACGTGCTGGCCCGGCTCAAGGATCTGCGCTGGCGCTACACCGAGGGGCCGACCGGCCGCGGCCGTACCCACATGGGCGTGATCAACGCCACAGGCTGCACCTCGGTCTGGGGGAGCACGTATCCCTACAACCCCTATCCGTTCCCGTGGACCAGCCACCTGTTCCAGGACAGCCCGTCGATGGCAGTGGGCATCTTCGAGGGGCACATGTCGAAGATGGCCGATGGCTTCAAGGCCATCCGCATGGCCGAACTCGAACTCGCCGGCAAGTACGATCCGGCCGAGCACGACGCGTTCTTCGCCCAGTTCAACTGGGAGAACTTCACCGACGAGGAGTACGCCCTGTGCCCGCCGGTGGTCAGCCTGGGCGGCGACGGCGCCATGTACGACATCGGCTTCCAAAACCTGTCGCGGGCCATGATGTCCGGGAAGCCGGTGAAGGTGCTGGTGCTCGATACCCAGGTCTACTCCAACACCGGTGGCCAGGCCTGCACCTCTGGGTTCATCAGCCAGGTCTCGGACATGGCGCCCTACGGCAAGGCCTGGAAGGGCAAGAACGAGATCCGCAAGGAGATCAGCCTCATCGGCATGGCCCACCGCACCAGTTATGTCGCGCAGGGGACCATCGCCAACGTCACGCACCTGCTGGAGAGCTTCATCGAGGGTCTCAACACCCGGCGTCCAGCGGTGTTCAACGTCTACGCCGTCTGCCCGCCGGAGCACGGAGTGGGGGACGATGTGGCCTTCATGCAGTCGCGTATGGCAGTGGACGGCCGGGCCTACCCGCTGTTCCGCTACAACCCGGATCGCGGCACCACGTTCCGCGAGTGCAGTGATCTCGAGGGTAACCCTGAGGTCGAGCAGGACTGGCCGACGTACACCCTCAACTACCTCGACGAGGAGGGCGCGGAGCAGAGCATGGAACTACCCATGACCTTTGCCGACTTCGCGCTGACCGAGGGTCGCTTCCGCAAGCACTTCAAGCAGGTGCCGCCGGAGAAGTGGAACGACGACATGATCCCGCTGGTGGAGCTGCTGGAGCTCGACGAAGAGGATCGCGAGGGCCTGTTCCCCTACATCTGGGCCGTGGACAAGCAGAACCGACTGGTCCGGGTCATCGTCTCCGAGGAGCTGGTCCGCTCGACCGAGGAGCGACGTGACTTCTGGCATCAGCTCAAGGGTCTGCTCGGACTGGATCGTGAAGAGGTCGATGAGCAGGCCGTGGCTGCCCGGACGCGTCAGGAGATGGCGCAACGGATCAGCGCGGCCCTGGTCTCCATGGCCAGCGGCGAGGATGCCGGCCAGCTGGCCGGCGCGCTCGCCGCCCCCGAGTCGGCGGTGTCCTCCGCGGGCGCGCAGGGTCAGGGGGCCGATGACGGGGGCGCTGCCGATGCCGCGCCCACCGCAGCCCACGATCCGGTGTGGGTGGAGAGCAACGAGTGCACCGCGTGCGATGACTGCATCGACATCGCCCCCGGCGTTTTTGAGTACGACGACAACAAGCAGGTCGTTGTGAAGGATCCGAAGGGGGCGTCGTTCAAGGACATCGTCCGCGCGGCGGAGAAGTGCGCCTCGTTCGCGATCCACCCGGGCACCCCGTTCGACCCGAACGAGCCGGGCCTGGACAAGCTCATCAAGCGGGCAGAGAAGTTCAACTGACCATGAGCGTGCTGTCCTTTCTGGGTGGACTGACCTTCCCCCGGGGGATTGAGCCCCCGGGGCGCAAGGATCAGACCCGCAAGCAGCCCATTCGGCGTCTGTCGTTTGCCCCGCGCATGGTGCTGCCGCTGACGCAGCACTTCGGGCGTCCGGCGCGGTCGCTGGTGACCCGTGGGCAGGAGGTGAGCCGCGGTGAGCCGATCGCCGAGGCGGATGGCTGGCCCTCGGTTCCGATCCACGCCCCGGTGACCGGTACCGTGGAGGGGGTCGAGCTCATGCCCACCGCCCGCGGTCCCAAGACCGAGGCGATTCTCCTGCGCACGGCTCCGGGCGATAGTCAGGTGGTGCGCTGGAGCCGGGAGCGGGATCTCGATGCCCTCTCGCGTCAGGAGCTCATCGAGGCCATTCAGGACGCCGGGATCGTCGGGCAGGGGGGGGCGTCGTTTCCTACCCACCTGAAGCTTTCGGTGCCGGAGGGCTACGCCATCGACACGCTGGTGGTCAACGGCTGCGAATGCGAGCCCTTTCTCAGTACCGACCACCGGCTGATGATCGAAGCCACCGAGTCCATCATCGCCGGCGTGCGCTTGGCGATGCGGGCGGTGGGTGCTCCGGAGGCGGTGATCGGCGTCGAGGACAACAAGCCCGATGCCGTCGCCGCGCTGCAGCAGGCGGTCGCCGAAGAAGACGCCATCCGGGTGGTGCAGCTCAAGTCCAAGTACCCCCAAGGCTCGGAGAAGATGTTGATCAAGGCCCTACTTGACCGGGAGGTGCCCTCGGGTGGCCTGCCCTACGAGATCGGGGCCGTGGTCAACAACATCGGCACCATGGCGCAGCTCGGGTACCTGCTCCCGCGCGGGGAGGGGCTGATCGAGCGCGTCATCACCGTGGCCGGTCCCGGCGTGGAACGCCCCGGCAACTATCGGGTCCCTGTCGGCACGCCGCTGCGCTACCTGCTCGAGGAGGTCGGCTTCGAGGGAGATGATCCGAGCCGAATCGTCCTCGGTGGGCCGATGATGGGGAACACGGTGGCGTTCCTGGATGTGCCGGTCACGAAGGGGATCTCGGGAGTGCTGGTGCTGCCCGAGGGGGTCGGCGATGAGACCGATCGCCCGCCGACGCAGCCGTGCATCCGCTGCGGTCGCTGTGTGGAGGTGTGTCCGGTGGGGCTCAACCCGGCTGAGCTCGGGCGGCTTGCAGCCAAGCGGCAGTACGAGGCCATGGAAGAGCGCTTCCATCTCAATGACTGCTTCGAGTGCGGCTGTTGCAGTTACGTCTGCCCCTCGAACATCCCACTGGTGCAGTACTTCCGGATTGCCAAATCGCTGAATCGGGAGCGAGCCTCTTAATGCGCCCGCGTATCGAGATCAAGACATCGCCCCACATCAAGGAGCCGGACACGGTCGAGCGCATCATGCGCTCGGTGGTCCTGGCTCTGCTGCCGGTGTGTGCCTTCTCGGTTTACCAGTTCGGCATCAGTGTCGCCGCACTGCTAGTGGTGACCACCGTCACGGCGGTCCTGACCGAGCAGCTGTTCAATCAGCTATCGGGTCGTGCGAGTACGATCGGGGACTACAGTGCGGTCATTACCGGGCTGTTGCTGGCCCTGACGCTGCCGCCGGCCTTCCCGCTGTGGATGGCGGCGGTATCGGCTTTCGTGGCCATCGCCCTGGGCAAGGCGCTGTTCGGGGGGTTGGGCTACAACCCGTTCAACCCGGCGCTGCTTGGCCGTGCCTTCGCCGCCGCGGCCTTCCCCGAGGCGTCTTCCACTTGGACGCAGGCCGGCCTGGCTGATCGTTTCACGGAGTTTCTGCCGTCGACGCTGGCCCTGCCGTTCATGACGCCGGATTCGGTGGACGCGTACACAACGGCGACCCCGCTGGCCGAGTGGAAGTTCGAGGGGCAGATCGCCACCGAAACGTGGGACCTCATGCTCGGGACCATCGCCGGCTCGGCCGGGGAGACCTCGGCGCTGTTGGTCCTCGTCTGCGGCCTTTTCCTTGTGCTGCGTGGCGCGGTGAACTGGCGCGTGCCGGTCTCGGTGCTGGGCAGTGCCGCGGCCACGGCCGGCGTGTTTTACGCCCTGGATCCCGCCGCCTACCCGGATCCGCTCTTCGTGCTGGCCTCCGGGGCCCTGATGCTGGGCGCCTTCTTCATGGCCAGCGATATGTCCTCGTCGCCGGTAACGCCGGCCGGAATCTGGATCTACGGCATCCTGATCGGCTTCCTGACGGTCATTATCCGCTTTTTCGGTGGTCTTCCCGAGGGTGTGATGTACGCGATCCTGCTCGGTAATGCGGCGGTGCCGCTGATCGAGCGCATTGCCCAGCCGCGGATGTATGGCCTGCGCAAGAGGAGGGGGCAATGAGCGAAGCAGCCCAGTCCCAGCAGGTGGCGCCGACGCCGACCTCCAGCCTGCGTTTGATCGGGACGCTGGGGGTGATCGCGCTGTTCGCCGGGCTGCTGGTGGTCAGCGTGGTCGAGTGGACCCGGCCGATCATCGCCGAGAACCACGAACGGGCGCTGCAGCAGGCGGTCTTCGACGTCATCCCCGGGGCTACGCAACGCCGGGATTTCGTGCTGACCGACGAGGGCCCGGTGCCGAAGGAGGACGCCCAGGAGCGAGGCCCGATCATCCACGCCGGCTATACCGAGGACGGCGCCCTGGCCGGAGTGGCGCTGGAGGCCTCGGGGCGAGGGTATGCGGATGTGATCCGCATCCTCTACGGCTACGACCCGTCCTGCGCGTGCATTGTCGGCATGTCCGTCCTGGAGAGCCAGGAGACGCCGGGTCTGGGGGACCGGATCGAGACCGATCCGGACTTCCTGGGCAGTATCGAAGGGTTGGACGCCTCACTGAATGAGGACGGTACCGGACTGAAGCACGGCATCCGCACCGTAGACCCGGGAGAGCGCGAGGATCCCGGCGATATTGACGGGATCACTGGGGCCACCGTCTCCGCCGAAGCCATCGGAGACATGCTGCACCGGAGCGCGGACGAGCGACTGCCGCAGCTCCAGGGGCACTGGTCCGAGCTGGAAAGGAATGAGTGATGGCTGCCAAGCGTGAGCAAGAACCGATCACCATGGATACCTTCCTCAGCGGCATCTGGCGGGAGAACCCCGTTTTCGTGATGCTCCTGGGGATGTGCCCGGTGCTGGCTGTGACCAACACCACCGAGAACGCGCTGGCGATGGGGCTGGCTACGACCTTCGTGTTGGTCTGCTCCACCGGGCTGGTCTCCATTCTGCGCGATTTCATCCCCAAGGAGGTGCGCATCGCCTCCTATATCGTGATCATCGCGAGCTTCGTCACGGTGGTCGACTACGCGATTCAGGCGATCAGCCTGGATATCTACAACGCCCTCGGGGCGTTCATTCAGCTAATCGTGGCCAACTGCATGATCCTCGGCCGGGCCGAGGCGTTCGCGTCGCGCAAGCCGCTGGGTAAGACGCTGATTGACGCCCTCGGCGTCGGGGCCGGTTTCACGCTGGCACTGCTCTGCCTCGGGACCGTGCGTGAGCTCCTCGGGGCGGGGGAGATCCTGGGTATTCAGGTCTTCGCCGACAGTTTCGAGCCCTGGGTGATCATGCTGCTGCCGCCGGGCGGGTTCTTCGTGCTCGCCGGCTGGCTGCTGCTCTTTGCCTGGATCAAGGAGCGGCAGAACAAGCGCGCCGCTGCCGGTAAGGAGGCGACCGCCGATGGACGCTGATTCCCTAAGCTACATCTTCCTCAATGCGGCGATCATCAACAACTTCGTGCTCGCCCTGTTCCTCGGCATCTGCCCCATCCTCGGGGTGTCGGGCAAGCTGGGCACGGCCTTTCCCATGGGCGTGGCGAGTGCCTTCGTCATGCTCATCGCGTCGCTGGCCGCCTACGGCATCAACATCGTGCTGGGCTACTTCGAGCTCGAGTTCCTGAGCCTGATCGCCTACATCGCCGTCATCGCCTCGGCGGTGCAGCTGGTGGAGATGGTGGTGAAGAAGTTCAGCCCGCCCCTCTACCGGGCACTGGGCATCTTCCTACCGCTGATTACCACGAACTGCGCGATCCTGGGCGTGGCGCTGTTCCAGACCAGCTACGAGTACGATTTCCTGCAGTCGGTGACCTACAGCCTGGGCGCCGGCGCCGGGTTCATCCTGGCGATCGTACTGATGGCGGGCCTGCGCGAGCAGGTCGATCTGGCCGACGTGCCCTCCGTGGCCCGCGGCGCGGCGATGAGCCTGATGCTGGCCGGGGTCCTGTCGCTGGCGTTCATGGGCTTCGCTGGACTCGGGGGGTAGCCGATATGGGCACCTACGTTGCGGCGTTCCTCGTCATCTTTGCGCTGGTTGTCGGCTGGGTCGGTGTCCAGGGTGCGGCGCGCCGTTTCGCGCGCCGGCACCCGGAACTCGGGCCTACCACGCCGGAGGGGGAAGGGGCCGGTCACGGGGGGTGCGGGGTCTGCGCGATCGCGGACATGTGCGGCAAGGGGCCGTCGGGCGGCAACAACTGACGTGGCAAAGCTGCCCACGGCTTGATGTCGCAGCGTGGAACGAGCAGGAGCACGCTGCATCAAACTCTCGATGAGGCCGAGACCGTGGTCGCGAGAGATTGGGGTATCGTTATGGGCCGCTTGCGAGAGATCCTTGAGGGCACGTTCTGGGGGCGTGTGCTGACCTGGTCGGTGGCAGTGCTGATCATCCTGATCATCCTGGTCTTTACCCTCGCTGGCATCGAGCGGATGGCAGGGGCGATCCGCGGCGTCTGAGCCGTTCACCGGCGACCGTATGCCGCACAGAGATGATCGCCGTGGCACCGGGATGGTGCACACGGGTCCGTTTTTAGTGCAGACTTCCCGCGCCTGAGATCCTGTCGGTGGGTGCCGGATCCGTCCGGGCGCCCGCCGGAGAAGAGACATCGTCCTGTCGGGGGCCGCACGGGTCTCCGGGGCACTGAAAAACGGAGAAGAAGATGACCGCACGGCTCGACGAGAAACTGGAACCGATCTATCAGGATGTTGTTCGCCGCAACCCCGGCGAGAGCGAGTTTCACCAGGCGGTGCACGAGGTGCTCGAGACCCTCGGCCCGGTCATGAGCAAGTACCCGGAGTTCGCGGACCACAAGATCATCCAGCGGATCTGCGAGCCGGAGCGTCAGATCATCTTCCGGGTTCCCTGGCAAGACGACAACGGGGAGATCCACATCAACCGCGCCTTCCGGGTGGAGTTCAACAGCGCCATGGGCCCCTACAAGGGCGGCATGCGCTTCCACCCCTCGGTGTACCTGGGCATCATCAAGTTCCTTGGCTTCGAGCAGGTGTTCAAGAACGCCATCACTGGCATGCCCATCGGCGGCGGCAAGGGGGGTAGCGACTTCGATCCGAAGGGCCGCTCCGACGACGAGATCATGCGGTTCTGCCAGAGCTTGATGACCGAACTCTACCGCTACCTCGGCGAGTACACCGATGTGCCCGCCGGTGACATCGGCGTCGGTCAGCGCGAGGTGGGGTACCTCTTCGGCCAGTACAAGCGGATCACCAACCGCTACGAATCCGGTGTCTTCACCGGCAAGGGGTTGACCTGGGGCGGTAGCCGCGCCCGCAAGGAGGCGACGGGTTACGGCACCGTTTACTTCCTGCAGGAGATGCTCAAGGCCCGTGGAGAGGATCTTGAGGGCAAGACCTGCGTGGTCTCCGGCTCGGGCAACGTGGCTATCTACGCCATGGACAAGATCCGCAAGCTGGGCGGCAAGGTCATCGCCTGCTCCGATTCGAGTGGTATCGTCGTCGACGAAGACGGCATCGACCTCGAGCGCATCAAGCGTATCAAGGAAGTGGAGCGGCGGCGCATTTCCGTCTATGCCGACGAGCGGCCGAAGGCCCGGTACGTCGAGGATGGCAACATCTGGACCGTCCCCTGTGACGTGGCGCTGCCCTGCGCAACGCAGAACGAGATCAGCGGCAAGGACGCGCGGGAGCTTCTGAACAAAGGCTGCACCGCGCTGGCCGAGGGGGCCAACATGCCCTGTACGCCCGAGGCGGTCCGCATGTTCCAGGAGGCCCGGATCGCCTACGGTCCCGGCAAGGCGGCCAACGCCGGCGGCGTGGCCACCAGCGCCCTGGAGATGCAGCAGAACGCCAGCCGCGACTCCTGGACCTTCGAGCACACCGAGGAGCGGTTGCACGAGATCATGGTCGACATCCACCGCAACTGCTACGAAACCGCCGATGAGTTCGGTGTCCCCGGGGACTACGTCACCGGTGCCAACATCACCGGCTTCATCAAGGTCAGCAATGCCATGGTAGCGATGGGGCTGATCTAGGGCTGGTAGGCCAGGAGGCGCTGCTCGACGAGGTCGGCGGCGAGGCGCAGTCTTCCGGGCGGAACGCGGAAGTGCTCGACCGCCGCCGATACGTCGTCGGGGGCGCCCTGGCCGCGGGGCGTCTCGGCAGGCTGTGCCGGGCCGCCGTCGAGCCATTGCGGCCGGTAGGTGCTGCCGGGCCTTCCCGGGAACAGCGCCACGTACGCGATCCCCGATTCGATCAGATCCTGGAAGAAGTGGGACCCGAAGGAGAGATCGGGCACCACCTCCGATCCCATCTCCGCGACCTCGGCGAGGACCGCCACGCGGCTGATGTCCGCGAAGCCGACTGGCACACCCAGCTCTGGGCTGCTGGTCCCCCAACGGCCCGGTCCGATGAGCACGATGGGTGCGCCGGGTTCCTCCTCGGCCAAGCGGCGGGTGAGCACGCCGATGAGTGTGGCCACCTGATGCTTCGCCGCACGACTCAGGGCAGCGTAGCGGCTGCTGTGGACCCGGAGGATGTGCCCCGGGTGCAGATCCAGATTGCTGCCCATGAAGTGGCCCTCACTCTGCATGAACAGTCGCTCTTCGGGGACCGACTCGGGCAGTGGCGCCAACGAGCCCTCGCCACGCGTGGGCAGAGGGCGGCACTGGACCAGATTGAAGGAGGCGGTGCCGGCCTCATCCAGATGCACGGTGAACTCCACGTCCACGGGGTGGCAGTAGGCAGACTCCAGCGTCCGCAGCATGGCTGCGGCCCGGGTGACGAAATCCTCGCTGCGCAGCAGCGGGGTGAAGGTCAACCGCCAGACCGGGTTGCTGTCGCCGAGTTCGCGGGCCCGTTGCGTGGCCGCACGGTCTAGCTCACCGAGCCGCTCCAGCGGGAGGTCCTCGGCCTGGGCAACCAGCTCCCGCAGGGGTAGGGAGGCGAGGCTGTTGGCGTTGACATCGAGGCAGTCGACCTCGTGCTGCGAGAACCGGTAGAGGTCGTCCCGGTCGCGGAAGGGGCGGCGGTGGGGCTGATCGAGGGCGACGACACAGGCGTGGTCCGTGCCGATGCGATCCACCGCCCGTGTGCCGAGGCCCATCACCAGGCGCAGCATGCCCGCCTTTGGGTCGAGCCCCGCGTCCCAAACGAAGGGGTTGCGTGAGACGCCGACCCCGGCGGCATCGGGGAGGTAGAGATGGCGGTGGTAGCGCCCGTTGACCCGCTGCATGAGCAGAGCCATCGGCTCTTCCAGGCGATCGAGCCCCCGTTGCCGACGGTAGACCAGGGCATCCTCGGCCAGCGTGGAGGCGTAAACCCGACGGATGGCCTCCTCAAGCTCGGCGAGTCGCTGCTCCGGGCTGCCCTGGTTAACGCAGAAGATGCTCTCGTACTTGCCGGCGAACGCGTTGCCGAAGCCGTCTTCCAGAAGGCTGCTGGAGCGCACGAGGATCGGGTACTGCCCGAAGTGATCGAGCATGCGCTCGAGCTCCGGGCGGATCTCTGGCGGCATCTCACCCTCGAGCATGGCCCGGTGCAGTTCGCGCCCCTCCTCGAAGTAACCCGCCTCGGTGCGCTGGCGCATTAACCGCGGCCACCATCCGTTGTGCACGATGTAGGCGTAGTAAGCGTCGGAACCCAGGTAGAAGGAGTCGTGGGGTTCGAGCGCCGCCTGCCAGCGTTGTGCGTCCTCGGCCAGCAGGATGTTGCGCGCCAGCAGCATGCCCACCGCTTTGCCGCCGATCAGCCCGCTGCCGATCATCCGCGCGCGCACGGCCAGCAGATCGTCGAGACCGAGGTACTGCCGCGCGAGCCCCAGCAGGCGCGGGTCGTGCCCGATCAACGCCCCGAGCAGCTCCTCGAGGATCGCGCACCTCTGGGGGTCGTCGGCGGGTTGATCCAGGCATTCCCCGGCACTGAGGAACAAGCGATCCCAGTAGTCGAGCAGGCGGCGCTGACGATCCTCCTGGTGCTGGCGCTCCAGCCGGTCCTGCAACCGCGTGGCGTCGCTGCTGTCGGTCACCGGCAAGAACCGCTCGCCGCGCTGGCGATGGGGCAGGAACATGGTCGGTGAGTGCCGCCGCCAGACCTTGACGGGCTGGATATGCACCTCATCGCCGGCCCGGCGCACGTCGATCAGTACCTGGGTGGTCTCGCGGATCCGCGCCAGGGTGCCGTGGGAGTGACTGTGCGGGCACAAGGCGAAGTAGGCGACCGTGTCGAGCTCGAAAAGGTATGGACAGACGACACGGAAGAAGTTGCCCACCATGTAATCGGTGGTCCAGGCCTGGAGGAGATCGGTCAGGCAGTCGCAGACGTAGAAGGCGCCGCGGCCGTAGTCCGTGATCAACTGATAGACGCGGCTGGTGAAGGCCTCGAAGCCGCCGCGGGCATCGATCTCCACCACCCGGACGCCGGAGCCGGGGTTGAGCAGGGGGGCGTGCTGCCCGTAGCGCAGGTAGATGATGGCACGCCCCTGTTCGCGGGCGGTCTCCACAAAAGGCCTGAGGAATGCCCGGTAGTCGTCGAGATCTTCGACACGCCAGACGACGTTGTCCCCCAGGCGCAGGCCATCGAGGATCTCGTCGACGCCGGCAATGCCCGTGGAGACAGCGCGCGGATCTTCCATGGGAACCCCCGTTGTGGTGAGACAGCCGCATTGTGCCAGATTCGCCGGCACCACTATGGGAGTTCTCCGGGGCCATGCATTAGGCTAGGCGTGAAAAAACCGCAGCAGCGCGGGGCTGTCCGCCACCGTACGGAGTCGTCACCCAAGGAGAGCAGCGTACCGATGACCATTGAAGTTCCCACCATCTGCCCCGGCAGCCCGGAGCTGCCCGATCTGAGTCCGGCCCCGGGGACGTTCTACCTGGCCCCGCCGCTGCAGCACACGCGGGATCGGGTCTACGTCCGACTGCGTGACGCCGGGTGGCGGGTGCGGTTCCCGGCGGCCGGGGTCATGGGAGTCGAGGTACCGGGGCAGGCGCTGCCGGTGCTGCTCGCCGCCTTGGAGCCGCTGATGAGCGAACCAGAGATGGCCGCCGGTTCCGCTGTCTTCATGGAGCACGGTGAGGTGTTCGACGCCCGGTCGCTGTTCCAGTCCCGTCCGCTTTCCACCTGGGTGGCTCGCGCCGAGCACGAGTGGCTGCTGGAGGTTATCCGCAGCGAGCGGATCCAGATCCACTATCAGCCCCTCGTTGATGCACGGGATCCGCAGCGGGTGTTCGCCTACGAGTGCCTGATGCGCGGGGTCGGCGGCGACGGGGGGGTGATCGCACCCGGGGCGATGTTCCGGGCGGCGGAGTTGGCTGATCTGGAGTTTCACCTGGATCGACTGGCGCGCGTGGCGGCGATCCGTGATAGCCACCTCCAGGGGATTCAGGCCAACCTTTTTATCAACTTCCGGCCAACGGCCATCTACGACCCGGCCTTCTGCCTGCGCACCACCGTGGGCGCCGTGGAGAAACTTGGCCTGGACCCGCGGCGCATTGTCTTCGAGGTTGTCGAGACCGAAGCGATCTCCGACCACCGTCACCTGCGCCACATCGTGGATCAGTATCGGCAGGGTGGGTTCCGCATCGCCCTGGACGACCTTGGGGCCGGCTACGGCTCCCTGAATCTGCTCAAGGATCTTGAGCCGGACTTCGTGAAGATCGACCGCGAGTTGATCCGGCACGTGCATCGCAACCCGGGGCAGGCGACCATCGTCGAGGCACTGGTCGGCATGGCCCGCAATTTGGGCACCACGACCGTTGCCGAAGGGGTCGAGGAGCGGGATGAGGCCGAGTGGCTGCGCGAAGTCGGTGTCGACCTATTGCAGGGCTTCTATTTTGCGCGGCCGGCTTCTCCGCCTCCTTCGCTATAGGGCGCCCCGCGGGAAGTGCGGGGCCATGGCCTCGATCCCGGCGACCGGCGCGGGCCGGGCGAACAGGAACCCCTGGGCCCAGGGGCAGCCGATGCCGATGAGCGCCTCACGCTGCGCCGGTGTCTCGACCCCCTCGGCGATGATGGTAAAACCGAGATTACGGCCGAGGCCGGCGATCGCCTGGGCGATGGCCAGTGTGCGCTCGTCTTCCGGCAGACCGTCGACGAAGCTGCGGTCAATCTTGAGCCGGTCCACCGGCAGGTCCCGCAGGTAGCTAAGCGCCGAGTAGCCGGTTCCAAAATCGTCGAGCGCCACCGTGACGCCGTGATCGCGCAGTTGTTGCAGTTGCTCGATCACCACCGGATCGGGATCCACCAGCAGGCGCTCGGTGACCTCGATCTCCAAGTGGCGGGCCGGTAGCCGCGTGCGCTCGAGCGTGGCCAGCACGCGCTGGCCGAGATCGGGCGCAGTGAGTTCCGGGGCGGCGAAGTTGACCCCCAGGCGGCCGAAGTTAAAGCCCGCGTCGAGCCAGGCGCGTCCCTGCCGGCAGGCCTGCTCGAGGACCCAGGCGCCCAGCGCGGTCACCAGACCGATGCGTTCGGCCACCGGGATGAACCGCTCCGGGCTGATCCAGCCCTGTACCGGATGGTGCCAGCGGACCAGGGCCTCCAGCCCCACCCAGGCACCGCTACTCAGCTCGATCTGGGGTTGGTAGTGGAGTTCCAACCCGCCCTCGTCGAGGGCCTGGCGCAGCTCGCTGCCCAGCTGAACCCGTTCGCGGGCCTGCTCGGTGAGTTCCTCGCTGAAGAAGCGGTAGTTGATGCCCTCGCGCTTGGCCTGATGCATGGCAGCATTCGCCTGCTGGAAGAGGTCGGCCGCACCGGCTTCCTGTTCGGGATAGACGGCGATGCCGATGCTCGCGGCGATGGGAATGCTCCGGTCGGCGATCTGGAAGGGGGCATCCAACGCCCGGGTCAATCCCTCGGTGATTGTTGCCACCTCGCTAGCGTCCCGGACGCCGAGGAGCAGTACACCGAACTCGTCGCCGCCCAGCCTGGCTACGGTGTCCTCCTCGCGCAGGGTGGCGCGCAGCCGCTCGGCGAGCTGCTGCAAGATGGCATCGCCCACCGCGTGGCCGAGGCTGTAGTTGATCGCCTTGAGATCGTTGAGATCCAGGGAGAGAACGGCGAAACAGCCGGTGTGATGCTGCGTGGTCACCAGGGCCTGATGGAGGCGATCCTGGAACACGAGGCGATTGGGCAGGCCGGTGAGCGGATCTGAGTGCATGATCCGCTCCAGCTGGCTCTGATACTCCTTGAGCCGGGAGATATCGGCGAGCACCGCCATGTAATGGGTCAGCTGCCCGGTACTGTCATAGACCGCGCGGATCGTAACCAGGCTGGCGAAGGTGGTGCCATCCCGGCACCGGTTCCACATCTCCCCGGTCCAGTAGCCGCGCTCGGCCAGGGCCCGGTGGATGGCCTCGTAGAAGCCCTCATCGTGGAAACCGGAGTAGAGCAGCGCCGGGTCCTTGCCAAGGACTTCCTGCTCGGCATACCCGGTGATCTCGGTGAAAGCCGGATTGACCGCGACCACGCGCTGTTCGGCATCGGTGACCAGGATGGCTTCCCGGGCCTCTTCGAAGACGATAGCGGCCTGGCGCAGTTCGGTCTCGATGCGCTTGCGCTCGGTCACGTCGCGCAGGTTGAGCAGGTGGGCTGGCTGGTCCTGCCAGTGGATCTCGCGCACGCGCATCTCGACCGTCCGCAACTCCCCGCCGGGACTGCGCAGCTCGATTTCCTGGGCATCGGGTCCGCCGATGGGCAGGCCGATCACGGCCCCGATCAGGGTTGCGCTGTCGCGCGCGAAGAGCCGTGCCGCACTCGGGTTGGCGTAACGCACGGTACCGTCCGGGGTGACCACCAGCACGCCCTCGGTCATGTTCTCGAACAGTCGGTGGAGTTGCTCCTCGCGCTCGCGCAAGGCCTGGTGGATCCGGGTCTGTTCCCGTTCCGCACGGCTGCGCTCGGTGATGTCCTCCAGGATGTGCACCGAGTGCCGGTAGGTGCCCTCCTCGTCGTGTACGGCGAAGGAGCGCGACAGGAAGGTTTCGCCGGTATCCACGGTGAAGCGTTCTTCCAGCGCCGCGTCCCCGGTCGGATCGTTCTTGCCGTGCCCGGATTGTGCTGCTTGGAGTCCGTGGCGGCAGCCGGGCAGGGGGCCGTCGCGTCGGGGGAAGATCTCGTAGTAGGGGCGCCCAAGCACGTCTTCAGGGTGTAGGCCGACCTGCTCGTAGTAGGCCCGGTTAGCCTCGACGATCCGGTGCTCGGCATCGTGGATAAAGATTGGAACCTCGATGGCATCCAGCGCTGCCAGCCAGGTCTGAACCCCCACGGGGGCGTTGCCCGGACCGGCGGTGGTGAAAGCCCCGGAGCGTTTGCCGGCATCGCCCCTTTGCTGCATCGGTCTCCTCCCGGATCGTCCGGCACACCCCCGGACCGGGCCCGCACAAGGGCGGTTTTCTTCGGGGCAGTTTCGCACAGACTGCAGGGTTATTGGGAAGGACGCGGGCGCTGTGCAGCTTCCATCGTGCCCGAAGGATTCGCGGCCGGTTACAATAAACGGTTTTGACCCGGAGGGAGCGTGGCCCGAAGAGAGCGATACCAGCCGCCCGAGGATCTGGCCCGGGGTGAGAGCGCCTATACCCGCTACCGACCCCTGATTGACGACTGGGAGGCTTTCTGCGGCACCCTTCAGCGGCCACTAACCCCGTGTCTGCGCGCCAATACGACGCGGCTTTCCAGAGATGAGCTGGCCAGCCTTTTGCGGGACGAGGGGTGGGATCCGCAGCCGCTGGGCTGGCAGGGGGATGCTCTACTGGTTGAAGGCGGATTCCGGCCTGGCCACCACTGGGGCGCCATCGCCGGTCTCTACCAGATCCAGGAAGCTGCCTCGCTGTTGCCCGTGCAACTGCTCGATCCGCGACCCGGCGAACGGGTCCTCGATCTCTGTGCCGCCCCGGGGAACAAAACGGTCCAGATTGCAGATGCCCTGTCCAATCGGGGCACCGTGGTCGCGAACGACGCCAGTGCCGGCCGCCTGGGAGCTCTCGGTCAGGCGGTCAAACGGCACGGGCTGTTCAATGTCTCCCAGACCGTTCGCGACGGGCAGGGCATGCCCTGGGCTGCGGGTCGTTTCGACAAGGTCGTTGTCGATGCCCCGTGCAGCTGCGAGGGCACCTTTCGCAAGACCGCGACGGCCGCCGAGCCGACATCACCGACGTTCCGCGAGCGGCTCGTTCAGCGGCAGAAGCGGTTGCTGCTGCGCGGGATGGCGCTGACGCGGCCCGGGGGGACGGTGGTCTATTCGACCTGCACGTTTGCCCCGGAAGAGAACGAGGCGGTGGTCGCTGCCGCGCTCGAGCGAGCCCCGGGCGCGTTCGAGTTGGTACCTGCAAGGGTGTCGGGGCTGCACTTGAGCCCAGGCCTGGAGGCATGGGACGGGGCCCATTACGGCGCCGAGATGGAGTCCTGCGGACGCCTGTGGCCCCACCACAACGACACCGGGGGCTTTTTCGTGGCGGTGTTGCGTCGTGTGGGCAGCGGTGAGCGCGAGAACCCAGCGGATGACCTGCCTGCCGTGCAGGAGGAGCCACGCGCCCGGGTTCTGCTGCAGACCTTCAAGGACGAACTCGGAGTGCCGGAGGATGTGCTGGATGGGCTGACGGCCTTCTTCGAGGGCAGCAAGTACGCCAAGGTGGTCGCCTCCGGCCATGTCGCGGCGGGAGGGGTGCCGGTCGTGCGCAGCGGGATTCCGGCAGTGCGGGCGCAGACCCGGCCGCCCAAGCCCTCCACGGCCGGGGTCATGGCCCTGGGCCATTGTGCCCGGGGGCCCGTGCTGGAGCTGGACCGGGACGAGGTCCACGCCTTTTTCCGCCGCGAGCCGCTGTTCCCCGGGCCGGAGCGTTGCGTCGGCCTGGCCGAGGGAGGACACAGCGTATTGCGCCATCACGGCCATACCGTCGGTATCGGCATGTACCGCGGCGGTGCCGTGGTCAGCCTATTCCCCAAGGCCTGGTCGCGTGCAGCCGGCGGGTCGGGAGGATAGCCGGCGGGTCCCGTTGGCGGGACCCGCCATCGGGTGCCGGGTCCCTACAAGTGGGCCGGGACGCCGGTGATCGGTACGTGCAGAAACAGGGCGAAGACGATGTAGCCGATCAGCCCACCGACGATGGCCCAAGCATCCCCCAATCGTTTCGGTTCGGCCGGGGTCGTGGCCTGACGGCGATCCCGTTCCCGCGCCGAGACGAAGGTCACGCCGGCCCAGGCCAGGAAGGCGCCGAAGAAGACCAGGTCACCGAGGCGCCCGTTGGCCATCAGGTGGGCCAGGGCCCACAGTGCTACCGCCAGCAACATCGGGTGGCCGATGGCGTTGCGAATGCGGTTGGCTGGCCCGTAGGCGGCGAAGAGCAGGATGAAGGCCGGGATCATCACTAGCGCCATCAGGTGCGCGGTCCAGGTGGGGGGCGTCCACACCCAGATGGCATCGACACGGGTCAGCCCGTAGCCGTAAATGGCGATAACCAGCCCCAGTAGCGAGAGCACCGAGTAGGCGGCCTTCCAAGGAATCTCGCCGTAGGCGGCGATCTGGTTGGCCCGCCAATCGTCGGCGACAACCCGGATCGAGTGGGTGCCGAGGAACAGGATCAGGCCCAGCAGCAGGATCAGCATGGTGGAACTCCTTGTGGTGAGGTCGCTACGGTGCCGTCAGATCTGGTTGCGGCGCTCGGCGAGCCAGCCGATGACCAGGAAGGCGCCGATGACCGCGACGCCCAGGTAGCGCGTTTCGATATACAGCAGGGCCTCGGCAAGCAGGGGCGTGATCCAGACCGTGACCAGACCGTAGCCGAAGGCGCACATCAGTACGAACGCACCGACGCGCATCAGCCACGGATAGGGCCGCAGGGGGCGGGCGACGAAGCGGTTGATGCTGCCCCCGTAGACCACCAGCAGCGTCGCTACCAGGGCCAGCGCGATGTCGTGGACATGCCCATGGACCCAGGTGCCGGATCGCCACAGCAACTCGTCGATCAACTCGCTCACCGTCGCCTACCCTACGGTTGTCACAGCAGGACCTTCTCCAGGCTGCCTTTCCGGGCCTGCTCCGTGAAGCGCTCCTGCCAGTCGTGGCCGAGGAGTTCGCGGGCCATCTCGGTGACGATGTAGTCGGTTTCGACGCCCGTGTCCTCGCGATAGCGCGACAGCCCCTGCAGGCACGATGGGCAGGTGGTCAGCATCCGCACGTTGCCGTCTTCGGCGCGCTCGGCCCCGGTCAGCGACTCGACACCTTGGCGGATCTCCTCCTGCTTGCGATGACGCACCTGACTGGAGATATCCGGACGGGAGACGGCAAAGACCCCCGACTCACCACAGCAGCGATCGGAGAGCTGCACGGGCTGGCCCATGAGCTCCGTGGCCACGCTCGTCGGGTTCTGCGTCTTGATCGACGGGTGGCAGGGGTCGTGGTAGAGGTACTGCGTGGCCTCGCTGCCCTCCAGCCGATAGCCCTTCTCGAGCAGGAACTCGTGGATGTCGATCAGGCGGCACCCCGGGAAGATCCGGTTGAACTCGTAGAGTTCCAGTTGGCTGATGCAGGTGCCGCAGGAGACGACCACCGTCTGGATGTCCATGTAGTTCAGGGTGTTGGCCACCCGGTGGAGGAGCACCCGGTTGGCGGTAGTGATCTGCTTGGCACGATCGATGTAGCCGCCGGCGTGTTGCGGGTAGCCACAGCAGAGGTACCCCGGAGGGAGAACGGTCTTCACCCCGGCGTCATGGAGCATGGCCAGGGTGGCCATGCCCACCTGGCTGAACAGTCGCTCCGGGCCGCACCCGGGAAAGTAGAAGACCGCCTCGCTGTTCTCGTCGGTCTTCTGCGGGTCGCGGATGATCGGGATATGGTCCGACTCCTCGGCACCGAGGATCTGACGCATGCCCTGAGGCGGCACGTTGGACGGCATCGGCTTCTCGAGGAAGTGCACCGCCTGGGCGGGGATGCTGGAACGCTCGGTCGTGCTGCCGGGGCGGCGCTTGAGCGGGAAGACGCCGAGTCGCCGCAGGGTCTGCGATACTTGGCGCTGTGCCGCGAAACCGAAGCGCGCCATGCCCAGGCGCAGGGCCTTGATCAGGCGCGGGTCGGTGAGGTTCAGGAAGCCCATGGCCACCCGGGTCTGCAGGCGCGTACGCCGCTGCTTGCGCCGCTGCAGGATATCCCGCAGCCGGATGGTGACGTCACCGAAGTCGATATTCACCGGGCAGGGCTTGAGGCACTTGTGGCAGATGGTGCAGTGATCCGCCACGTCGTTCATGACGTCGAAGTGGCGCAGCGACAGCCCGCGCCGGGTCTGCTCCTCGTAGAGGAAGGCCTCGATGATCAGCCCCGCGGCCAGGATCTTGTTGCGCGGTGAGTAGAGCAGGTTGGCCCGCGGTACGTGGGTGCTGCACACCGGTTTGCACTTGCCGCAGCGCAGGCAGTCCTTGATATCGCGGTTAAGCTCGCCGAGCTCGCTCTCCTCGAGGATCAGCGCCTCTTCCTCGACGAGGAAGAGCGAGGGCGTGTAGGCATTCTCGAGACCGGAACCGGGCATGAGCTTACCCCGGTTGAAACGGCCCTCCGGGTCGACGCGGTCGATGAACTCGGCGAAGCGCTGCACCTGCTCCGGATCCAGGTACTGCATCTTGGTCAGGCCGACGCCGTGCTCGCCGGTGATCACGCCGCCCAGGGACTGCGCAAGCTCCATGATGCGGTCCACAATCCGCTCGGCCTCGCGCATCATGCCGTAGTCGCCGGAGTTCACCGGGATGTTGGTGTGCACGTTGCCGTCACCGGCGTGCATGTGCAGGGCGACGAACAGGCGGCTGCGCAGAACCCGGTCGTGGATCTCGGTGAAGCGGGCACGCACCGGCTGCAAGTCGCGGCCTTTGAAGAACTCCTCCAGCGGTCGCTCGACCTCCCGGCGGTAAGAGATGCGCATGCTGCGCCGCAGGAGCAGATCGATGATCCGGTCCTCCGGGCGGCAGTCGGCGCGGGCCGTCTCATCGAGGAGGTCATCACGCTCGGCGGCGCGGTCGTCGAAGGCCTCCAGGATCCGCTGCCAACGCTCGCGGACGCGGCTCAGGTGCTCACGGGCGGTTGCCTTCTTGTCGGCGAGGATCCGGTCGCCTTCCTCGCTGTCCTCGAAGTCCTTGACCTGACGGACCTCGGGCATGTCGCCGTTCAGGTAGTCGAGCAGCTCGTCGAGCATAGCGAGCTTGTTGCGCATGGACTGCTCGACGTTGATCCGCTCGACGCCCTCGGTGTACTCGGCCAGGCGCTCCAGCGGGATGACGACATCCTCATTGATCTTGAACGCGTTGGTGTGCGAGGCAATGGCGGCTGTCCGGGAACGCTCCGCCCAGAAGCGCCGCCGCGCCTCCGCCGAGACCGCGATGAAGCCTTCGCCGTTGCGCGCATTGGCCAGCCGCACGATGCGCGATGACGCTTCGGCGACGGCGTCGGGGTCGTCGCTGGCCAGATCGGCGAGAAGGATCATCTTGGGGATCTCGCTGCGGTTGGCCTTGGGCGAGTAATCCACCGCCTGGATGTAACGCTCGTCCAGGTGCTCCAGACCGGCCAGCGCCACCTTCTCGTCAGCGAGCAGGTCGTCACGGATCTCCGTGATCGCCGGCACGGCCTCGTGGAGGTCGTGGCCGTAGAACTCGAGGCAGACGGTGCGCTCGTGCTCGGGCATGCGGTGGACGAGCATGCGCGCAGAGGTGATCAGTCCGTCGCAGCCCTCCTTCTGGACGCCGGGGAGGCCGCCGAGGAACTTGTCGGTGACGTCCTTGCCGAGACCCGGCTTGCGGAACGAGGTGCCCGAGAAACTGAGGATCTGCGGCTCGCCCTCCTGGGTGCGCCCGTCCCGGGCGTAGTGCGTGACCCGAAAGCGCACCGTGTCGAGCTCGTCAAGCTTGCCGAGGTTGTGGTCCAGGCGCTCGACCTCAATCCACTTGGCCTCGGAGGTGATCATGCGGAACGAGACGATGTTATCGAGTGTCGTTCCCCAAAGGACGGCCTTTTTGCCACCGGCGTTCATGGAGATGTTGCCGCCGATGGTCGAGGCGTCCTGGGAGGTGGGGTCGACGGCAAAGACGCGACCGTGGGCCTCGGCGCGCTCACTGACCCGGCGGGTGACGGCGCCGGCACCGACATGGATGGTGCTCACCGGTCCGTCGACCCCGGGGAGGTCGACTTCCTCGACGGGAGCGATCGCATCAAGCTTCTCGGTGTTGATGACCGCCGAGTCGCCGTCCAGCGGCACGGCACCGCCGGTGTAGCCGGTGCCGCCACCACGGGGGATGATGGTCAGCCCCTCCTCGATGCAGGTCGCCACCAGCGGGGCGATCTCCGCCTCGGTATCCGGGGTGAGGACGAGGAACGGGATCTCGACGCGCCAGTCCGTGGCGTCGGTGGCGTGGGAAACCCGCGAGAGGCCGTCGAAGCAGATGTTGTCGCTGCGCGTGTGGCGCGCGAGCCGCCGCTTGATGCGCTGTCGGCGTTGACGTTGACGGCGATAGTGCTGCTCGAAATCGCGGACCGCGCGGCGAGCCCGTTCGCCCAGGTCGATGCCTTTCTGGTTGCCATCGGCGCGCGCGAAGATCTGGTCGACGCGGTGGTGCATGGAGCTGACCAGCGCGCGCAGCCGCCTTGGGGTATTGATCAGGTCGTCCTGGATGTAAGGATTACGGGAGACAACCCAGAGATCGCCGAGGACCTCGAAGAGCATGCGGGCTGAGATCCCAGTGCGCCGCTCGCCCCGGAGTTCGTTGAGCAGGTCCCAGGTCTGCTCGCCGAGGAAACGGACCACGATCTCTCGGTCGGAGAAGGACGTATAGTTATAGGGAATCTCTCGGATACGGGTCGGTTCCTGCGTATTTGCGGCCATTCTCAACGGTCAGGGTTGCCATCGAAGCTGAACATGGTATCAGGCTCGGGGCCGCGACTCGACCGAACGCCTTGCCGACGCAAGACAGGAGGGAACGTGAGCGAAGAACTGCAGACCGTTCAGATGCTGGTGCGCCGGCTTAAGGAGGGCGGGCAGCGTGATGCCGTCCGGGCGCTGGATCGGGATGATCTTCACCGCTGGGATTACCAGGCCGTGGCCGAGCTCGCTCAGCAGCTGAGCGCCGGGCTGGTGGAGGCCGGTGTGGACCGCGGCGAACGGGTGGCGCTGTTCGCGCCGAACAGCGCCGAATGGGTGGTTGCCTGTCTGGCGATCCTCGATGCCGGCGCGGTAGTCACGCCGCTGGATACCCAGATGCCGCGTGCGGAGCTCACCCACGCCCTCGCTGACAGCGGTGCGCGGCGGATCTTTACCGGCGGCGAAGCGGCGCGCCGGCTTGAGGGGTTGGAACTCGAGCAGTCGCTGGAGATGATCCGTCTCGACGAACCGGCGGGGAGCGGACGAAGCTGGCGGGACTGGTTGCGCGAAGACGGCCCGGCGGCGCCGGAAATCACCCCGGCGGATCCGGCCACGCTGTTCTACACCTCGGGGACCACCGGGATGCCCAAGGGGGTGCCGCTGACCCACGGCAACATCACCGCCAACCTCAATGCGCTTCTCGGCCAGGAGCTAGCCCAGAGGGACGACCGGATCTTCGTCCCGCTTCCGTACCACCATGTCTACCCCTTTACGCTCGGGCTGATCACCCCCCTGGCGTTGGGTGCGAGCATCGTGCTGCCGTACTCAGTCCTCGGTCCGCAGATCGTGCGCGCGCTGCGCGAGGGGGATGCCACCATCATCCTCGGCGTGCCACGGCTCTACGAGGCCCTTGATGGTGCTATCCGCGGCCGCGTCGCCGAGCGGGGGGCGCGCGCCGAGCGCCTGTTCGAGGGCATGCTCCGGCTGTCCCGGACGGCACGTCACCGGTTGGGCTGGCCCTTGGGTCGGCGCCTGTTCCGTAGCCTGCATCAGCGCATGGCCCCTTCGGTGCGCATGGTTGTCGCCGGAGGTGCCCCGCTGAATCCAGAGATCGGCGAGCGACTGCGGGATCTGGGCTGGGAGGTGGCGACCGGTTACGGCCTCACGGAGACCTCGCCGATCCTGACCTATAACCCGCCGGATCGGCTGCGCCTGAAGGCGGCCGGCCTGCCGCTACCGGGTGTGGAGCTGCGCATCGATCCTGTCGAGGAGGGGGCGCGCACCGGCGAGGTGCTCGCTCGCGGCCAGAATGTCTTCCAGGGGTACTGGCACCTACCTGAAAAGAGTGCCGAGGTGTTCACCCCGGACGGCTTTTACCGCACCGGGGATCTGGGCTGGTTCGACGAGGAGGGGTACCTGCACCTGGAGGGCCGAGCCTCCGAGATGATCGTCCTCGCCGGCGGCGAGAATGTCGACCCAGAGCGGGTCGAGGGCGCGCTCTCCGCTGCCGAGGCCGTCCGCGACGCCGGAGTGCTCGAGCATGAGGGGCGCCTGGCGGCGGTGCTGTTCCCTGACCCGCAGGCCGTCCGGGATCTCGACGACGAGCAGGTACGCCAGCGGCTGAACCAGGCCCTGCACGAAGCGGCTGGGGTCCTGCCGAGCCATCATCAGATCAGCACCTATCGGGTCAGCTCCGATCCGCTACCCAGGACGCGCCTGGGCAAGCTGCGCCGCCACAAGCTGCGAGAGCTGTTCGAAATGCTCGGCGAGGGCGCCAAGGCGGCCGAGACCGGTCCCATGCCCGAGGAGCGGATGGCGGTGGAGGATCAGCAGCTGCTGCAGATCCCCACTGCCCGCCGGGTCTGGGAGGGGCTCGTCCGCCGCTATCCGCGGGTGCGCTTGACCCCGGACAGCAATCTGCGTCTCGACCTCGGGCTCGACTCGCTGGGGTGGGTGGATCTGACCCTGGAGCTACGCGGTAGCGTCGGCGTGGCCTTGGAGGAGGAGGCCTTGGGGCGGATCGAGACCGTCCGCGACCTGCTGCGCGAGGCGGCCGAAGCCGCGGAGATCTCTCCCGATGAGAGCCGCGGGCCGGGCCTGGTGGAACAGCTGCGCGACCCGGAGGCCATGCTCAGCGACCAGCAACTACGCTGGATGCTGCCGCGTACGCGGTTCGAGCGCCTGCTCGGGGCGATCTTCTACGGCATCGACCAGGTTCTGTTCCGGGCCTATGCGCCGGTGCGCGTGGAAGACCTGGAGAACCTGCCGGAGCGCGACCCGGTCTTGCTCGTCCCCAACCATCTGAGCGCCGTGGATCCACCGGCGCTGGGGTCGATCATGCGCTACGCCCGGATCGTGCGCATGCGCTGGGGTGGTTGGACCGGGCTGCTGTTCTCCAACCGTCTGGTGCGGCTGGTCAGCCGGGCCTGCCTGGTGCTGCCCATCGATCCGCACACCGGCCCACGCGGCAGCCTGGCGCTCGGTGCGAAAGCCCTACGGGATGGCTACGGGCTGGTCTGGTTCCCGGAGGGGCGGCGCTCGGCCGATGGCAGCCTGCAGGCGTTTCAGCCGGGCGTGGGTCTTCTGCTCCAGGCGCAGTCGGTACCGGCCATCCCGGTCTGGATCGAGGGAACCGATCGGGTCATGCCCATCGGCACCCGGCTGCTCAGGCCCGGGCGGATCACGATCCGCCTCGGAGAGCCCGTATCAGCGGAGACGCTGGATGCCGAAGGCGAGGGAGAGACGCCCGAGCTGCGCATCGCCGCGGCACTCGAGCAGCGGGTGCGCCGGCTCGGCCAGGCCGAGCCCGGGCAGGCGGAGTAGCGCCCGAAGGAGACAGGGCGGGGGGCCGGGGGGGGGGCGCGGGCCCCCCCGGGGGGGGGGGGGCGGGGGGGGGGGGGGGGGGGGGGGGGCCCCCCCCCCCCCCGCCGCTGCGGTGATCGGCAATCAGGCGCTGCACCATGTCCCGGGTGGCATCGGGCTGATCCATCTCGTCGAATGGTGTCCAGGAGAGGTCGGCTTCCAGGCGGTAGGACCCCTTGTAGGTATGGGGCGGGCCGTTGCGCCAATCCTCGGGAGCGAGCATGGAGAAGTAGAGTTCGCCGTCCTCGCGCTCGTAGAGGTGGTAGATGCTGCCCGGGCGCCGGGTGAAGTTGCACTTGGCCCGGTGCAGGTCCATGTCACGCTGACTTTCCTCGAGCACCTCCCGTGCCTGCTCCTGGAGGGCGCGAATCTGATCCGCGATCACCGTCAGCTTTGAGCTGGTGCGGTTGTTGATCGCCTGATCCGCCTCCTGGATCTCGCGGGCGGTGTCGACAAGGTCGATGGGCGCGGATAGCCGGCTGACCGGATAGGGGGAAGTCCGGCTGTGCCCTTCGTGACGGTCCGGATTGTCGTCGCGTTTGTAATCTGCCATAGCGTGTATACCCTAGTGCGCGTTTTCGCCTCAGGCAAGTAGCCGGGGGGTGGGCGGCGCTCCGCCGAGGCTTCGCCGCCCGCCCGGTGCATGGGGTGGCGCTCAGGGCGCTTCAAGGATGTCATCGGCCCGCCAAGCCTCGAGAAACCGGCGCTGGCTGTCGGTCAGGGCGTCGATGCCGACCCCCAGCGTTTCCAGCTTGAGGCGGGCCACCTCGGCGTCGACCTCGTCGGGAACCGGATGCACGCCGGCGCGGAGCTGGTCGCGGTGGCGCAACAGGTCGTCCGCGGCCATGAATTGCATCGCGAAGGTCTGGTCCATGACCTCGGCCGGGTGACCCATGGCCGTCGGGGCGGCCAGGTTCACCAGGCGACCTTCGCAGACCAAGTGGATCTCGCGGCCGTCGCTCATGCGGAAGGCCTCGATACCCGGTCGCGCCGGATAGCGGGATTCGGCCTGCTGGGCCAAGCCCGCGGCGTCGATCTCCACGTTGAAGTGCCCGGCGTTGGCCAGGATCGCGCCGTCGCGCATGCGCGCAACGTGCTCGGCGCGGATGACATCCCGGTTGCCCGTGGCGGTGATGAAGAAATCACCGACGCCGGCGGCCTCCTCCATGGGGCGCACGGCGAAACCGTTCATGTGGGCACGTAGCGCCCGGCGTGGTTCGACCTCCGTGATCGTCACCTGCGCCCCCCAGGCGCGGGCCTTGTGGGCGATCCCCACGCCGCAGTCACCGTAGCCGCAGATCACGACCTGCTTTCCGGCGAGCAGCAGGTTGGTTGTCAGCATCAGGTTGGTTAGTGCCGACTCGCCGGTGCCGTGGATATTGTCAAACTCGTGCTTCATCGGTGTGTGGTTGACGGCGTAAGCCGGGAAATGCAGAGCGCCCTCGGCCGTCATGGCCTGGATCCGCTGCACACCGGTGGTGGTCTGCTCGCAGACCCCACGCAGCCCGTCCAGCAGCTCGGGGCGCTGGTGAACGAGTCGTGCGGTGAGTTCGGCGGCGTCATCCAGGATCAGGTTGGGCTGGTGATCCAGGGCGCGGCCGTGGAGCCGGGCCAGCTCCGCCTCGCTGACACCGCGCCGGGCGTAGCCGCTGATCCCGGGTTGCTCATTGAGTGCCGCGACCACATCGTCCTGGCTGGAACCGGGTTCACTGCCGGTGAATACGACTTCGGCGCCGGCTGCGGCGAGTGTCTCCAGAAAGACGCCGGTTTTCGCCTCGATGTGGGAACAGACCGCGATGCATAGGCCTTCGAAGGGGCGCGTCTCGCGGTAGCGCTCGCGCAGGGCTTTGTGGACCGGCATATGGGCGCGGGCCCAGGCAAGCTTCTGATGGCCAGGCTCGGCACTGGTCGTCGTGGTCATGGGAACCTCAATCCTGATCAGCGGGTGGATGGCGCGCCGCGGCGGCGGCGCAGACACCCGTCGATGCGCACGGCTTGGATGCCGGCGCTGAAGTTCGAGGCTGCTGAACGACGGGTGAATATAGTACGATTCGCGCCCTTAGTATCCGGAGGTGCTCATGGAGATCAACCCGCTGCTTGAACAAATCGAAGACCTGCAAGGGCGTTTCGAGGCCCTGAGGGGGTATCTTTGACGAAGCCGGCAAACGCGAACGGCTTGAGGAAGTCCTGCGTGAGCTGGAGAACCCCGACGTCTGGAGCGACCCGGAGCGGGCCCAGGGGCTGAGCCGCGAGCGCTCTCAGCTGCAGTCCGTCCTGAGCACCCTCGAGGAGATCGGCGGGGTGCTCGATGACGCCGGCGAGATGGTCGCCATGGCCCGGGAGGAGGGCGACGAGGAAACTCTTGAGGCGGTCCAGGCGGATGTCCAGCGCGTCGCCACGCACATCGAGACCCTGGAGTTCCGACGCATGTTCTCCGGAGAGATGGACGCGTCCAATGCGTTCCTCGATATCCAGGCGGGGTCAGGCGGAACGGAGGCCCAGGACTGGGCCGAGATGCTGCTGCGGATGTATCTGCGCTGGGCCGAGGCCCGCGGCTTCGACACCGAGGTCATCGAGGTGACGGCCGGCCAGGAGGCGGGGGTCAAGAGCGCCACGATCAAGGTTACCGGCGAGTACGCCTTCGGCTGGCTGCGCACGGAGACCGGGGTTCACCGTCTGGTGCGCAAGTCGCCCTTTGACTCCGGCGGTCGCCGCCACACCTCGTTCTCCTCGGTGTTCGTGTCGCCGGAGATCGACGACGAGAATGTCGATATCGAGATCGACCCGTCGGATCTGCGCGTGGACGTCTTCCGCGCTTCCGGCGCAGGTGGCCAGCACGTCAATACCACCGAGTCGGCGGTCCGCATCACCCACGAACCCACCGGCGTCGTGGTGCAGTCGCAGAACGATCGATCGCAGCACAAGAACCGTGCCACGGCGATGAGTCAGCTGCGCGCCAAACTCTACGAGCTGGAGATGCAGCGCCGCCGTGCCGAGGCCGAAGCCCAGGAAGAGACCAAGTCCGATATCGGGTGGGGGAACCAGATCCGCTCCTACGTCCTCGATCAGTCCCGGATCAAGGATCTGCGGACGGGAATCGAGATCGGCAACACGCAGGCCGTGCTCGACGGCCACCTCGACCCGTTCATACAGGCGAGCCTCAAGGCCGGCCTCTGACGCTCGCCCCTGACACTGCCCGGAGTCAACGGATGTCCGAAAGCGACGAGAACAAGCTCATCGCCCAGCGCCGCGAGAAGCTGCAGGGTCTGCGCGATGCGGGCCAAGCCTTCCCCAACGATTTCCGCCGTGACGCGCTGGCCGCCGACCTTCACGAGCGCTACGGCCCGCTGGACGAGGAGGCCCTGGAGCAGGAGGGCGCTCGAGTCACGGTCGGCGGGCGCATGATGGCCAAACGGGTCATGGGCAAGGCGAGCTTCGCGCAGCTCCAGGACAGCTCGGGGCGGATCCAGCTCTATCTGCGCCGGGATGACCTGCCCGAGGGGGTCTACGCCGCGTTCAAGAGCTGGGACGTGGGCGATATCGTCGGCGCGACCGGGACGGTGTTCCGGACGAACAAGGGGGAGCTTTCCATCCATTGCGATCAGGTCCGGCTCCTAACGAAATCGCTGCGGCCGCTGCCGGAGAAGTGGCACGGGCTGACCGATCACGAGATCCGCTATCGCCAGCGCTACCTGGATCTAATCGTCAACCAGGAGAGTCGGCGCGTCTTTGCCCTGCGCACCCGCGTACTCGCTGCCCTGCGCCGTTTCCTGGATGGCCGCGGTTTCATGGAGGTGGAGACACCCATGATGCAGCCGATCCCCGGCGGAGCCGCGGCGCGACCTTTCGTGACCCACCACAACGCCCTCGGCCGGGATCTCTATCTGCGCATCGCGCCGGAGCTCTACCTCAAGCGGCTCGTCGTGGGGGGCTTCGAGCGTGTCTACGAAGTCAACCGAAACTTCCGGAACGAGGGGGTTTCGACCCGCCACAACCCGGAATTCACCATGCTGGAGTTCTATCAGGCCTTTGCCGACTACCACGACCTGATGGACCTTACCGAGGAAATGCTCCGGCATCTGGCTGAACAGGCGCTCGGAAGCGGACAGGTAACCTGGCAGGGCGAGACTTATGATTTCACTTCAACATTCGAGCGTATCTCTCTGATTGAGGCGGTCCTTCGGTGCAATCCTGACCTCACGGCCGAGGAACTCGCGGATCGCGAGCAGGCGGCCCGGGCGGCCGAGGCGCGCGGGATCGAGGTGAGCTCCGGCGACGGGCTGGGCAGGATCCAGGCGGCCCTGTTCGAGGAGACGGCTGAGCCTCGGCTCCACGGCCCGGTCTTTGTAACCGATTACCCCAAGGAGGTATCCCCCTTGGCTCGCCCGCGGGACGACGAACCCTTCTACACTGAGCGTTTTGAGTTGATCGTCGGTGGTCGCGAGATCGCCAACGGTTTCTCGGAACTTAACGACGCCGAGGACCAAGCGGATCGCTTCCGTGCCCAGGCGGCGGAGCGGGATGCCGGGGATCAGGAGGCGATGCACTACGACGGCGACTATATCCGTGCCCTGGAGTACGGGCTGCCGCCGACTGCCGGGGAGGGCATCGGGATCGACCGCCTGGTCATGCTGCTCGCTGACTGCGATTCGATCCGCGACGTCCTTCTATTCCCCGCCATGCGCCCGGAGTCGTAGGGCGGCGGTTCAGGTGCCGGCCTCGCGGAGGTGCAACGGCTGTCCGTTCACGCTCAGCGATGCGGGGCCGGCCAGCTGTGCCTCGCGCAGCGAAACGAGGGCCGTGAACCCCTGCGGCGCACCCGCTGCGCAGACGACGTGGCCGGCCAGCTGGTTGTCGGCATCACGGACCTCGCTGCCGTCCGCCGGCGCATCTCCGGTGCCCCGGGCGCGGAACATGCGCTGCTTGACCTTGCCGCGGTAGTGCGCCCGCGCCACCACCTCCTGCCCCGGGAAGCATCCCTTGCTGAAGCTCACGCCACCAAGGCGATCGAGATTCACCATCTGCGGGATGAACAGTTCCCGGCCCGGGGCGCGGATCTCGGGCTGTCCGGCAAGGATTTCCAACGCCCGCCAGGTCTCTTCGTCGGTCGGCGGCAGGTGTTCGGCAAGCACGCCCTCTACCGCGGCCACCGGGGCCGCCGGTCCGACCACCCAGTAGCGCTCCGGCGCACCGGGTAGCCGGATGATCGCCACCTCGCCGCTGCGCACAACGCCTTCGGCCTCTGGCATAGGGCGCTCACTCCATCGGGCCAGCAGGCTCCGGGCGGTCGGGCCGGCCGCCCGGAGCAGGCGCCACTGCATGTCGGGGGCGTGCACCGTCACCCTCGAGCGCAGTACATACATCTGCAGCCGGGCGACGGTCTCGGCCGCGGTGTCCTCCGGGAGGACGAGCCGGTAGCCGTCGTCCCAGGGGATGACTCGCGCCAGGGCAAGCAGCCGCCCCTTGGGCGTGCACAACCCGGCCAGCACGCTGCGTGCGTCGTCTGCAGCCGGGATGTCCGCGGTCAGGATGCGTTGCAAGAAATCCCCGGCTTCCTCGCCGGTAACCGCCACCACGCTGTAGCCGGTGCCGGTCTCGAGGCACTCCGGCTGAGAGGCACCGGCGCCGTCTTCGGGCGCATCTACCGGTACGGTCGGGAACTCTTCTCGCATAACCTCTCCTCGGTGGCTTGCTGCATCGGCGGCTTGCTGCATCTCGTGCCACTCTAGGGGCGGGATCCGTATACTGACATCGTATTCATTGTGGGTGATCATCGCCGGGGCAGCCAGCCTTAGACCGGGGCAGAATGTTAATCTTCCGTCAGCATCAGTATTCCCATTTGTTAATGCTTGCATTACGATTGTCCGCAATATAGCTTATCGTCCCGTTTCCTCACTCTTATCGTGCGCCGCAGGTTCTGACTCGGCTCAGCGGAGCAAAAATCCATGAGAAATCCGAATCGTCCGCTCTCTCCGCACCTGACCATCTACCGGCCGCAGTTGACCTCGCTGCTCTCGGTGCTCCACCGCGGCACCGGGGTGTTCGTCACCATGGCTGCGGTCCTGCTGGTCGCCTGGGTGATGGCCTTGGCCGCCGGACCCGAATACTACGAACTGCTGACGCGGGTGCTCGGCCACTGGTTCGGGCAGCTGGTGCTGCTGGGTATCACGTTCAGCCTGGCCTACCACCTTTGCAATGGCGTTCGGCACCTGGTTTGGGACACCGTGCGCGCCTTCGAGCTCAAGGCGGTCTATCGCGGCGGTTACATGGTGCTCGCCGCGAGCGTCCTGTTGACCGCCCTGGTCTGGGTGATCGCCTACGCAGGGGAGTTTTGATCATGCGTAAGTACGAGACCGCCGTCTCCCGGGCCCGCGGCCTCGGCTCGGCCAAGAACGGCTTCCACCACTGGTGGCATCAGCGCCTGACCGCGGTGGTGCTGGTTCCGCTGATGATGTGGCTGGGGATCGGCCTGGCCCTGCAGGCCGGCGCCGATTTCGAGGCGGCCCGGGCGTGGGTGGCGAACCCGTTCAACGCGACGCTGCTGATCGCCGCGATCATCATGTTGTTCTATCACGGGGCGCTCGGCGTTCAGGTGGTCATCGAGGACTACGTCCACCTCGAGGGGCTGAAGTGGTTCGGCAACCTCGCCGTCTACTTCGCATGTTTCCTGGTGGCCGTCGCCGGGATCCTGGCGGTCATCCAAATCGTTCTGGGGGGCTGAGGCGCAGATGACAGAACCGATCAAGACGGTCGAACACCAGTACGATGTCGTCGTTGTCGGTGCCGGTGGGGCCGGGCTCCGGGCGACCTTCGGCATGGCCGAACAGGGGCTGAACACCGCCTGTGTCACCAAGGTGTTCCCCACGCGCAGCCACACCGTGGCGGCCCAGGGCGGCGTCTCGGCGGCGCTCGGCAACATGGGCGAGGACGACTGGCGCTGGCATATGTACGACACCATCAAGGGGTCGGACTGGCTGGGTGACCAGGACGCCATCGAATACATGTGCCGCGAGGCGGTGCCGGCCATCGTGGAGCTGGAGCACTACGGCGTGCCCTTCTCGCGCACCGAGGACGGCAAGATCTATCAGCGCCCGTTCGGCGGCATGACCACCCACCTCGGTGAGGGAACGGCCCAGCGGACCTGCGCGGCCGCGGACCGAACCGGGCATGCCATCCTGCACACGCTCTACCAGCAGGCGCTCAAGCACAAGGCGGAGTTCTACATCGAACACTTCGCCATCGACCTGATGATGGACAACGGGGTTTGCCGGGGCGTGGTCACGCTCGACATGGAGACCGGCACGGTGCATATCTTCCGGGCCCATCAGGTGGTGCTGGCCACTGGCGGCTACGGGCGGAGCTACTTCTCCTGCACCTCGGCCCACACCTGCACCGGGGATGGCAACGGCATGGTCCTGCGTGCCGGTCTGCCGCTCCAGGACATGGAGTTCGTGCAGTTCCACCCGACCGGGATCTATGGCGCGGGCTGCCTGATCACCGAGGGAGTGCGGGGCGAGGGCGGTTACTTGACCAACGCCCAGGGCGAGCGGTTCATGGAACGTTACGCCCCGAACGCCAAGGATCTGGCCTCGCGCGACGTGGTCTCCCGCTCGATGACCATCGAGATCCGCGAGGGGCGGGGGGTCGGCGAGCACGGCGACCATATCCACCTGCATCTGGAGCATCTCGGGCCGGAGGTGATCCATGAACGGCTGCCAGGTATTGCCGAGTCGGCCCAGATCTTTGCCGGTGTCGATGTGACCAAGGAGCCGATCCCGGTCCTGCCCACGGTCCACTACAACATGGGCGGGATCCCGACCAACCACATGGGTGAGGTGGTTCATCTCAAGGGTGGTGACCCCGATGCGGTGGTTCCGGGGCTTATGGCCATCGGCGAAGCTGCCTGCGTCTCGGTGCACGGCGCCAACCGGCTCGGGTCGAACTCGCTGCTTGATCTGGTGGTCTTCGGCCGAGCCGCCGCCCACCGTGCCGCCGAAGTCATCGGCGGCCGCGGCAAACCCCATGCACCCCTGCCAGAGGGGGCGCCGGATCTGGCGCTGCAAAGGCTGGATCGGCTGCGTCGGGCCAATGGCAGCAAGCCGACGGCGCAACTGCGGGCCGAGATGCAGAACACCATGCAGAACTACGCCGCGGTCTTCCGCACGGGTGATGTGTTGGAGCAGGGCTGCAACCGGATGGACGATGTCTTCCGGGGCTTCGCCGACGTCGGGGTAACCGACCGTTCGCTGATCTGGAACTCGGATCTGATCGAGACGCTGGAGCTGGAGAACCTCCTTGGCAGCGCGGTGACCACCATCCATTCGGCGCGCAACCGCTTGGAGAGCCGCGGTGCCCACGCCCGGGAGGACTACTCGGAGCGTGATGACGAGAACTGGCTCAAGCACACGCTGGCGACGCTGCGCAGTGACGGTACGGTGGACATCGACTACCGCCCCGTCCATCTCCATACCCTGAGCGACGACGTGGAGGCGATCCCTCCCAAGGCCCGGGTGTACTAAAGACTCCAGGGAGACAGACATGGCAGAGTTCAGGCTTCCCGCCAACTCCCGCATCCGGAAGGGCTACACCTACCGTGCCCCCGACGCGGAAAAGAGCGAGAACATCCGGCGCATCCGGGTCTATCGTTACGACCCGGAGGGCGGCGCCACCCCGCGCATGGATACCTACGAGATCGACGCCGACAGCGCCGGACCGATGGTTCTCGATGCGCTGATCAAGATCAAGGACGAGGTCGATCCGACACTCACCTTCCGGCGTTCCTGCCGGGAGGGGATCTGCGGCTCCTGTGCGATGAACATCGACGGGACCAACACGCTCGCGTGTACCAAGGGCATGGATGAGATCAAGGGCGACGTGAAGGTCTACCCCCTGCCACACACGGACGTGATCAAGGACCTGGTCCCCGACCTGAATCACTTCTACGCCCAGTACGCCTCGCTGGAGCCGTGGATCAAGACCGAAACCCCGACACCGCCGGACAAGGAGCGCCTGCAGTCGAAGGAGGAGCGCGAGGCGCTCGATGGGCTCTACGAGTGCATCCTATGCGCCTGCTGCTCGACCTCCTGCCCGAGCTACTGGTGGAACGGCGATCGCTACCTGGGCCCGGCAGCGCTGCTTCAGGCTTATCGTTGGATTGCCGACAGCCGTGATGAGGGCACCGGGGAACGCCTCGACGACCTCGACGATTCCTTCAAGCTGTACCGGTGCCACACCATCATGAACTGCACGGCGACCTGCCCGAAGGGGCTGAATCCGGGCAAGGCGATCGGTGCCATCAAGCGGCTCATCGCTGAGCGTGAGACGTGACGCCGGTCGAGCACCATGCAGAGGCCGTGGCGGTGCGTAAGCGGTTGCGCTGGCGCTGCCGTCGCGGCACCAAGGAGCTGGACCTGCTCCTGGAGCGCTTCTTGGACGATCAATTCCTGCATCTCGATGCGCAGGACCAGGCGGCTTTCGAGCGGCTGCTCGGGCTTGAGGACCACTTCCTGCAGGACTGGCTGATCGCCGGGCAATCACCCACGGACGGGGAGCTGCACCGGGTTGTCGAACTTATCCGAACCACTGAGTTTCCGCCCGCGCGTTAGCAGCGCGTGGTTGCTTGTCCTAGCGGCGGCGGCCGTTGGGGGGCTGCTCGTGCTTGCCGAGCGGTCACCGCCAGTGGCGCTGTTCTTGCTCTGGGGCGGCGGACTGGTCGCGGCGCTGATCGCCGCCTGGCGCAGCCAGCGCCGTCTCCACTGGCTGCGCCGCTGTCATCTTCATCCCGACGGGCGGATCTTCCTACAGTCGCGGGACGGGCGCCGGTGCGGCGCCCGGGTGGTCAGCCGTTTCGCCCACCCATGGTTGGTCGCGCTCACCGTCCGGACCGTGGACGGGCGGCGCTACGATCTGTTCATTCCGCGCGGTCGGCTCGGTACTGAGCACCACCGGCGGCTGCGGGTCTGGGCCCGCTCGCGGCCCATTGATCCGCCGGCGGGCGTCATCGCTCGCGGAAAGAGCGCAAGTGGCCGAAAGGCCGGGGTTTTGGTGGGCGCAGGACGGTGGTGGAGCTCTGTTCATCGTCGCGCTCCGGAAAGTCCAGGGTGTAGTGTAGACCGCGGCTCTCCCGGCGCCGGCCGGCGCAGCGCACCGTGAGATTGGCTACCTCGATGAGGTTGCGCAGCTCGATCAGATCACCGCTGATGCGGAAGTTGCTGTAGTACTCGTGGACCTCGCGGGAGAGCAGGTCGATGCGCCTTGCCGCGCGTTCGAGCCGGCGGTCGCTGCGGACGATCCCCACATAGTTCCACATCGCTCGGCGTAGCTCGGCCCAGTTGTGGCTGACCACGACCTGTTCGTCGGAGTCGGTAACCCGGCTCTCGTCCCAAGGCGGGAGTTCGGGTGCCGGGATCGGCTGCTGCGCCTTGGCCGCAATGTCGCGGGCGGCCTCCGCGCCGAAGACTAGGCACTCAAGCAGCGAGTTGCTCGCGAGGCGGTTGGCTCCGTGCAGCCCGCTGCAGGCTGTCTCGCCGACGGCGTAGAGCCCCGGGACGTCGGTCTGCCCGCGTCTGTCGGCGATCACCCCGCCACAGGTGTAGTGGGCGGCGGGCACCACGGGCAGTGGCTCGCGGCGCATGTCGATACCCAGCTCCTGGCAGCGCCTCAGGATGGTCGGGAAGTGCTCCTCGATGAGCGAGTCCGGCTGGTGGCTGATGTCCAGATAGAGGCAGTCTGCGCCGAGACGTTTCATCTCGTAGTCGATCGCCCTTGCCACTACGTCCCGGGGGGCGAGTTCGCCGCGGGGGTCGAAGCGTTGCATGAAGCGTTCGCCACTGGGTAGGAGCAGGTGCCCACCCTCGCCGCGTACCGCCTCACTGATCAGGAAGGAGCGCTCCTGCGGGTGGTACAGGCAGGTCGGGTGGAACTGGTTGAACTCCAGGTTACCCACCCGGCATCCGGCCCGCCAAGCCATGGCGATCCCGTCACCGGTGGCGGCGTAGGGGCTGGTCGAGTAGAGGTAGACCTTGCTGGCCCCGCCGCAGGCGAGCACCACATAGGGTGCGTTGAGCAACTCTACGCGACCGCTGGCCTGGTCGAAGACGTAGGCCCCATAGCAGCGGTCCTCTGGCTCGCCGAGCCGCGCCCCGGTGATCAGGTCCACCGCGTAGCGGCCCTCGAGCAGATCGATATTGTCCCGCTCGATTACGAGCCCGGATAGGCTCCTTGAGATCGCCGCCCCGGTGGCATCCTCGGCATGTACGACACGGCGGTGGCTGTGCCCGCCCTCCTGGTGGAGATGCAACCCGTCGGTGCCGGCCCCGGGTGTGATGCGCGAGAAGGGCACTTCCTGGTCGACGAGCCATTCAATCGCCGTGCGTGCGCGCTCGGCCACGAATCGCGTAATATCCGAATCGTTGAGGGCCGCTCCGGCTTCCAGGGTGTCGGCAACATGGGCATCCACTGAGTCGGCCGCATCCAGCGCTGCCGAGACTCCGCCCTGCGCGTAGGGGGTGGCTCCCTCGGTCAGGGTTCCCTTGGAGAGGACCGCCACGCGAAGCTCGCGGGGGAGCTGCAGGGCCACGGTCAGCCCGGCCAGTCCGCTACCGATCACCAGGACATCGTAAGCCGTTCTTGGTTCCGCCATTTGGTTGCGCTTTTGCCAGCCTATCGGATAGGCTGCAAAGCTTCGCACGCCGCGCCACCCGCGGCAAATCACCCACCCACGATTGTCAGATTCCCGGAGCCGTGCGCGAACTCACGCCCCAGCGGAGTGTCTACAGCAGCAAGTACCGGCGCACCGACACAGGAGGGCGCCGGTGGCGATGAGCTCCGAGGAGTCGGACCGTGAGCTCGTGGAGCGTGTCCAGGCCGGTGATAAGCAGGCCTTTGACCTCCTCGTGCTGCGCTATCAGCAGAAGCTGGTCAAGCTCATCTCGCGTTACGTGCGCGATCCGCAGGAGGCGATGGACGTGGCTCAGGAGGCCTTTATCAAGGCCTACCGGGCGATACCCGGATTCCGGGGGGAGAGCAGCTTCTATACCTGGCTCTACCGGATCGGGGTCAACACGGCCAAGAACCACCTGGTTGCGCAGGGGCGCCGGCCACCGGACTCCGATGTCGATGCGCAGGACGCGGAGCGTTTTGACATCGACACCATGCTCCGCGAGCAGGATACGCCGGAGGCCGAAGCCTATCGGGACGAAGTCGAGCGCACGGTGGTCGAGGCCATCGCCGAGCTGCCGGAGGAGTTGCGTACCGCGGTCACGCTGCGGGAACTCGAGGGTCTGAGCTATCAGGAGATCGCTCAGGTCATGGAGTGCCCGGTGGGGACGGTACGCTCGCGCATCTTCCGGGCCCGAGAGGCGATCGACAAGCGACTGCGGCCGCTGACCGGCGAAGAGACATAGGGCATGGTGGCTTTCGGGGGATAAGGGTATGTCGGAAGAAGAACATCGGGACCGACTCGCAGAGCAACTCTCCGCGCTGGTGGATGACGAGTTGCCACGCGAGCAACGGGCGTTCCTGATGCGGCGTCTGGACCATGACGCCGATGCCCGCCTGCAGGTGGCGCGCTACTATCTGATGCGTGATGCGCTGCAGCGCAACCTGCCGCCGCAGCCCAGTACCGATCTGGTCGAGCGGGTGCGCGCGGGGCTGGCCGATGAGCCAGTCCACCATGTTCAGCGCGGCGCGGCTCGGCAGCCCGCAGCGCGGGATTGGCGCCGTCCGGCGTTCGGCGGTCTGATCGCCGCTAGTGTGGCGGCGGTGACCGTGCTCTGGTGGCAGGGTGGGGCGCCACCCGATGCTGGCACCGGGCCGACGGCCGGCAGCGGCGAACCGGCGACCGAGGTGGCCTCGCCGGCAGGCGGTGAGCGATCCATAGGCGGCACCACGGTTCGTCCCGTCACCCTGGGCGACAGTGGCGGACTGCCCTGGCCGGACAGCGACCGGGGCACAGCGGGAACCACCCGCGAACAGTCCTTTGATCCGGTGCCAGACGCCATGCCGTCCCGTTTGCATCGCTTCATGATCGATCACGCCGAGCAGGCCGAGTCCGACTACCCCGGCAGCATGCTTCATCAGGTACGGGTTCCGCAGCATGGGGATCCCTGATCGGGGCTGGTTCCGCGGCGCGCTCCTCTGCGCCGGTTTGCTCTGGGCCGCGCACGGCCAGGTCGCGCTGGCCGATGACAGCGGCCAGCGCGCGGCCGATGATGGCCGCGAAGCGCTCAACCGCATGGTCGAGGCCCTCGATCAGCGCTCCTACGAAGGGATCTTCGTCTACGCCCGGGCCGGCGTCGTGGAGACCGTGCGCATCGTGCACCGCGCCGACGAGGCTGGTCGCCACCAGCGTCTGGAGATGCTCACCGGAGCCCACCGGGAGCTGGTGCGTACGCCCGAGGGTGCCCTGCTGGCTGGACCTGTCCCCGAGGGGGATCGACTGCGCGGCAGTGGCGTGGCGACCGCCTTGGGCGAAGGGTGGCCCAGGGCTGACAGCATCTCCGATGAACTCTATCGTATCCGCATCGGTGGGGAAGGGCGGGTCGCCGGACGCCCGGTCCAGGTGATCTCCATCGAGCCGTTGGATCAGCTGCGCTACGGTCATCGTCTCTGGGTCGATGAAGAGAGCGGGCTGCCGCTCCAGGCCCAACTGCTGGACGGGCGCCGGGTCATCGAGCGCCTGCTGTTTACCAGCTTCCGCCTCCGCGAGGACATCGGCACCGAGGAGTTGGCCCCCAGCGGCGAGGCGCAGCAGCGGGTTGAGCGCCGCCCGGCTACAAAGACCGCAGACGGCCCCGAACCGGATTGGGAAGTGATCGACGTGCCCGCGGGGTTCTCCCGGATTGCCCACGGCCGGATACCGTCGGAGGAGCAAGGGCAGGATCCCATCGAGCACTTGCTGTTCAGCGACGGCCTGGCCACTGTGTCCGTCTATATCGCCCCGGAGCCGGAAGGTGATGAGGGGCGGGCGCGGGCCGGGGCGCTGCATGCCCACGAACGCCCCGTCGATGGCTATCAAGTCACGGCGATCGGCGACGTACCAGCCAAGACCGTCGAGCGTTTCGCGACTCGGACGCAGCGACGCTAAGACATCTCGGGAACAGTGGACCGGGCCAGGCGCCCCCGGGCAACAGGGTGAGGATCGATGGGTATGGCGAAACGTAAGTCAGTGCGGATCGCACTGGCTGTAGGTTTGGGGCTGGGTATCAGTGTCCCGGCGGCTGCCCTCGAGCTGCCGGATTTCACCGAGCTCGTCCGCGATAACAGTGCGGCGGTGGTGAACATCAGTACCCGGCAGGAGGCGCCAGCACAGCCGACCCCGGAGGGAATGCCGCCCGAAGGCATTGAGCCCCAGCAGGGTCCGGCGCCGCCGGCCACCGGGGCGCGCCAGGTCTCGACGCCCCATGGTGACGAGCTGCATCTCCCCGATCCCGGTGAGCAGCCTGGCCCGGGTCCCTTCGGCGAGGATGGGCAATCACTCGGTTCGGGGTTTTTGATCAGCGAGGACGGAGTCATCCTGACCAATCACCACGTCGTCGCCCGGGCGGAGGAGGTCATCGTCCGACTCGCCGATGGTCGCGAGCACGACGCGGAGGTGATCGGCTCCGACGAGCGCACCGATTTGGCCGTCGTCGAGATTGAGACCGACGATGAGCTGCCCACCGTCTCGGTGGGCAGCGCCGATGCACTTGAGGTCGGGGAGTGGGTCCTGGCCATCGGCTCGCCGTTCGGATTCGAGCACTCCGTAACCGCCGGGATCGTCTCGGCCAAGGGCCGTTCGCTGCCGCACGGGAACTATGTGCCTTACATCCAGACTGATGTGGCTATCAACCCCGGGAACTCCGGGGGGCCGCTGTTCAACCTCGACGGTGAGGTTGTCGGGATCAATTCGCAGATCTATAGCCGTACCGGCGGCTTCATGGGGCTGTCATTCGCGATCCCCATCGAGCTGGCGATGGACGTCGCCGATCAGCTCCGTGAGACCGGGGAGGTGCAGCGCGGGTGGCTCGGGGTCCTGATCCAGGACCTGACGCGTGATCTGGCCGAGGGGTTCGGCCTTGAGCGCCCCCGTGGGGCCCTGGTCTCGGAGCTGCTCGATGACAGCCCCGCCGCTGAGGCCGGCCTTCAGAGCGGAGACGTCATTCTGGAGTTCGACGGCGAGGTGGTGGAGAATTCCGCCGCCTTGCCGCCCATGGTCGGGCGGACCAGTATCGGGCGCAGGGTCGAACTGCTGATCCTTCGTGATGGCGAGACCAAGACCGTGGAGGTCGAAGTGGCTGCCCTGCCGGGCGAGGACGAACTCGCCGCCTCGCCCGGGAAGCAGGACCCTGCGGACCGCAAGGGCGGTGCCGACCTGGGGCTGCGGGTGGAGCCCGTGGACGATGCCACCCGGCAGGAGTTGGAACTGGAGGATGAGGGCGGAGTGCTCATCACCGGCGTCGAAGAGGGGCCGGCCGCCGAGGCCGGGCTGCGGGTGGGCGACGTGCTGGTCAGTTTCGATCGGGAGCCTGTGCACACGGCGGAGGACCTCAGCGACGGCGTGGCTGCCGTGGAGCCCGGCAGTACCGTGCCGGTGCTGGTGATCCGTGACGGACACCCGAGTTTTCTGGCATTACAAATGCCCTGAGGCCTCGAAACGAGTAGAATGTGGGCGCCGCCCGCACGCGGGTGGCGCTTTTCTTTTTGGTTGGAACCGGCGACAAGGCAGGACCGAGCAACGCATGGAGAATATCCGCAACTTCTCGATCATCGCCCACATCGATCACGGCAAGAGCACGCTCTCGGATCGATTCATTCAGGTCGCCGGGACGCTGAGCGAGCGCGAGAGCCGCGACCAGGTCCTGGATTCCATGGACCTTGAGCGCGAACGAGGCATCACTATCAAGGCGCAGAGCGTGTCGCTGAAGTACCACGCGCGGGACGGGCAGGTCTACGAGCTGAACTTCATCGATACCCCGGGCCACGTGGACTTCTCCTACGAGGTATCTCGTTCGCTGGCCGCGTGCGAGGGAGCACTGCTGGTGGTCGATGCCTCCCAGGGGGTCGAGGCCCAGAGCGTCGCCAACTGCTATACGGCCCTCGAGCAGGACCTGGAGATCATCCCGGTGCTCAACAAGATCGACCTGCCGTCGGCGGAGCCTGAGGAGGTGCTCGAGCAGATCGAGGAAATCATTGGGCTGGACGGGGCCGAGGCGCTGATGGTCAGCGCCAAGACCGGTGAGGGGGTCGAGGATCTGCTCGAGGCCCTGGTCCAACGGGTGCCGCCGCCGAAGGGGCAGGCCGACGCGCCGCTCAAGGCCTTAATCATGGACTCCTGGTTCGATAACTACCTCGGCGTGGTGTGCCTGGCCCGGATCTTCGACGGCGAACTGCGCAAGGGGGACCGGATCCGCGTGATGGCCACGGACCGCGAATTTCAGGTGGATGATCTGGGCATCTTCACCCCTAAACGCACCCCGCAGGACCGGCTCGGTACCGGGCAGGTCGGCTATGTGGTCGCAGGCATCAAGGACATCGACGGTGCGCCGGTTGGTGCCACCCTCACGCGCGCTCAGGAGCCAGCCGCAACGCCGGTGCCCGGTTTCAAGCAGGTCCAGCCGCGTGTATTCGCCGGTCTCTTCCCCACCAGCTCCGACGACTTCGAGGCGCTGCGCACCGCCCTTGGCAAGCTACGGCTCAACGACGCCGCATTGAACTACGAGCCCGAAAACTCCCAGGCACTGGGCTTCGGTTTCCGCGTGGGGTTCCTTGGCATGCTCCACATGGAGATCATCCAGGAGAGGCTCGAGCGGGAGTACGATCTGGACCTGGTCACGACCGCACCGACCGTGGTCCACCACGTGATCACCCGCGACGGGCAGGAGCTGGAGATCGACAACCCGGCGAATCTGCCGCCGAACGCGGAGATCGAGGAGATCCAGGAGCCGATCATCGAGGCAAGCATCCTGGTGCCCCAGGAGTACGTCGGCAACGTCCTCGCCCTCTGCGAGGAGAAGCGGGGCGTCCAGAAAGAGATGCAGTACGTTGGCCAGCAGATCTCGCTAGTCTACGAGATGCCGCTCAGCGAGGTGGTCCTCGATTTCTTCGACCGCCTCAAGTCGGCGACGCGTGGTTTCGCTTCCTTCGATTACGAACTCAAGCGTTTTCAGGCCGACGATCTGGTCAAGCTCGATGTCCTGATCAACGGCGACCGCGTGGATGCGCTGTCGAATATCGTCCACCGGGATCACTCCTACCACCGCGGCCGGGCCCTGGTGGAGCGGCTCAAGGAGATCATCCCGAGGCAGATGTTCGAGGTGGCCATACAGGCGGCCATTGGCGGGCAGATCATTGCACGCAGCACCGTCAAGGCGATGCGCAAGAACGTCACCGCCAAGTGCTACGGCGGGGATGCGAGCCGCAAGCGCAAGCTCCTCGAGAAACAGAAGGAGGGCAAGAAGCGCATGAAGCAGGTCGGCAAGGTGGAGATCCCGCAGGATGCCTTCCTTGCCGTGCTGCGGGTCGATGACTCAAAGGATTAGTGGGCGCCCATGAACTTTGAAATCCTCCTTGTTGTGCTGACCCTGCTCACCGGCCTGGTGTGGGGCTGGGATCGGTGGCTGCGTCACCGCGAGAATATCGATCGTGACCGCGACCCGTGGTATATCGATCTGCCGCGCTCGCTTTTTCCGATCATCCTGATCGTGTTGCTGGTTCGCTCGTTCGTGGCCGAGCCGTTCCGCATCCCCTCCGGTTCGATGCTCCCCACGCTGCAGGCCGGCGATTTCATCCTGGTCAATAAGGCCTCCTACGGCATCCGTCTGCCCGTCCTGCGCAGCCGCCTGTTCGGGGATGGCGAGCCGGAGCGGGGCGAGGTGGCCGTGTTCCGCTATCCCGTTGACCCGGGCCAGGACTACATCAAGCGAGTCATCGGCCTGCCTGGGGACGAGATTCGGTATCAGGATCGGACGTTCTACGTTAACGGTGAGCGCCTGGAGCAGGAAGGGCAGGAGCGCTACGCCGGCCCAGGCGCTGACCCGGACCAACCCTCGGTCCTGCGCACGGAGCGGGTCTCCGGTCGCGAATACACCATCCTCCACCATCCGGCTTCCCAGTCGGCGGATTTCACGTACACGGTCCCCGAGGGTAAGTACTTCACTGTCGGGGATAACCGGGATCGCAGTGCCGACAGCCGGATGTGGGGCCCGGTGTCGGACGACTACCTGGCCGGGCGCGCGTTCCTGATCTGGATGAGTTGGGACAGCGAGGAGGGCGGGATCGCCTGGGATCGCATTGGCCAGCGGATCGAATAACCCATGTCCGATCTCGAACGCCTGCAACAGCGGCTCGATCACCGGTTCCGGGAACTTGACCGCCTCCAGGAGGCGGTCACGCACCGCAGTGCCGGCGGCCGCCACAATGAACGCCTGGAATTCCTGGGCGACTCGGTGCTGAACTTCGTCATCGCCCACGAGGTATTCCACCGGCGCCCGGGCGATAGCGAGGGTACGCTGTCGCGGTTGCGCGCGAGCCTGGTCAATCGCTCCAGCCTAGCGGCCATCGCGCGGGACATAGAACTGGGTGACCATCTTCGCCTGGGCGGCGGCGAACTCAAGAGCGGCGGCCACCGGCGTGACTCCATCCTGGCCGATGCCCTGGAGGCGGTGTTCGGCGCGGTCTACCTGGACGCGGGCTTCGAGACCGCGTCGCAAGTCATCATCGGCTTGTATCGTCCGCGACTGGAGAGCTTGCCGGAGCAGGCGGTGCTCAAGGACCCCAAGACTCGCCTGCAGGAGGTTCTGCAGTCGACGCGCCGTCCCCTGCCCGGCTACCAGGTGCTGGATGTCCGCGGACGAGCCCACCATCAGCGCTTTCAGGTCGAGTGCCGACTCAGCGACAGCGAGCAGAAAACGGTCGGTGAGGCCGGCAGCCGCAGGCAGGCCGAGCAGCGCGCCGCCGAGGCGATGCTCGTCGAGATCGGCGCCGAGTCGGCGGAAGGAGGAGGCTCCGGCCATGAGTAATGGATCAACCGAGGCGATTGCGACGCTCGAGCACAGCGGGCTGTGCGCACTGGTCGGTCGGCCCAATGTCGGTAAATCGACGCTGCTCAACGCCTTGCTCGGCGAGAAGGTGAGCATCGTCACGCGCAAGCCACAGACCACTCGGCACCGTATCCTGGGCGTTCTCAATCGCCCCGGATCCCAGACGGTGCTGGTCGATACGCCGGGCATGCACCAATCCGCCAAGCGTGCCCTGAATCGCCAGCTCAACCGGGCCGCCCACAGCGCGCTGGAAGATATCGATGTGGTCGTCTTCGTCGTCCGCGGAACAGAGTGGAAGGATGACGACCAGAGGGTCCTGGAACGCCTCACCGAGGTCGACGCCCCTGTCATTGCGGCGGTGAATCAGGTTGACCGGGTCCAGGACAAACGGCTGCTTTTACCACATCTGGAGTGGTTGGCCGCGCAACGGGAATTCGCGGCGCTGGTGCCGGTATCGGCTACCCGGAAAGAGAATCTCGATGCCCTCGAGCAGGAGATCATCCAGCAGCTTCCGGCGGGGCCACCCCTGTTCCCGGCCGACCAGATCACCGACCGGGACCTCGGCTTTCGCCTCGGTGAGTTAGTCCGCGAACAGCTCATGCTCAATCTCGGCGACGAACTTCCCTACACCACCACGGTGCAGATCGAGCAGCTCCATCGCGAGGAGGGTATGACCCGGCTATCGGCGGTCATCTGGGTCGAGACCGAGGGGCAGAAACCCATCGTGATCGGACGCGGGGGCGAACGGCTCAAGAAAATCGGTCGCAGCGCCCGGTTGCAGATGGAGAATATGCTCGGCGAACGGGTCCACCTGGAGCTCTGGACCAAGGTCAAGGAGCAGTGGACGAACGATCGGCGGGCGCTCGACGAGCTCGGTTACACGGATTGAATGGATACCGCGCAGGGGCAGCCGGCCTGGGTGCTTCATCGGCGAGCCTTCCGCGAGAGCAGCACCCTGGTCGAACTGTTCAGCCGCGAGCACGGGCGTATCGGTGCAGTTGCCAACGGGGTGCGGCGACGGGGGTGGAGCGGGCAGCTTGAGCCTTTTATCCCGCTTCAGGTCGTCTGGAAAGGCCGCGGCGACCTCAAGACCCTGACCGAAGTCGAGCAAGCCGGACGCGGCTATGCGTTGCGTGGTGGGGCGCTGGCGTGTGGGTTTTACATGGCTGAGCTCCTGCTGGCGTTGACCCGGCGGGAGGACCCGCACCCGCTGACCTGGGAGCGTTACGCTATCGCCGTCGATTGTCTGGCTGGGGATGATGCGGAGCCCGCACTGCGGCGCTTCGAGCTCGCGCTCCTGGAGGAGAGCGGCTACGGCATGGAGCTGGAAACGGACGTCCTCGGCCGGCCGGTTGTGCCGCAGTCCGCCTACCGCTACACCCCGGAGCGGGGCGCTGAGCCTGCGGGCACGGGCGAGGGCGGCGTGGAGGTCCGGGGGGCTACACTGCTGGCACTGGCAGCCACGGAGGGGCAGGGTTTGTCGCAAGAACCGGTGCGCAGCGAGGCGCGGCGGCTGATGCGGGCGGTGCTCCATCGACATCTGGGTGGGCGCCGGTTGCGCAGTCGCGAGATGTTCCGATCGCTGCGCGGTTGATGGGACGGCTTTCTGGGAGACCTATGTCCACGGGGCAAATTCAACTCGGTGTCAATATCGATCATGTGGCTACGCTGCGTCAGGCGCGCGGCACACGCTACCCTGACATCCTTCACGCCGCGGCGGAGGCCGAGCGCGGAGGGGCGGATGCGATCACGGTCCACCTGCGCGAGGATCGCCGGCACATTCAAGACCGTGACGTGGAGGAGCTGCAGCGGCATACGCAGACCCGGGTCAACCTGGAAATGGCGGTTACCGACGAGATGATCGGGATCGCCTCGCGGCTGGGTCCGGCGGATTGCTGCCTGGTGCCGGAACGGCGCGCCGAGTTGACCACCGAGGGTGGCCTCGACGTTGCCGGGGATGTGCAGCGCCTGGAGCAGGCTTGCCGCAGCCTGGGCGAGGCCGGCATCCGGGTGTCGCTGTTCATCGACCCCGATCCGGCCCAGATCGATGCCGCGGCGACCGCCGGGGCCCCGGTGATCGAACTCCACACCGGTGCTTACGCCGATGCCCCGGATGCCGCTACGCAGGGCCGCGAACTCGAGCGCCTGCGGACGGCGGCGTTACGGGCCCGTGATGCCGGACTGCAGGTCAATGCCGGGCATGGTCTGCACTACCATAACGTGGAGCCGGTAGCGGCACTCCCGGCCATGGCCGAACTGAACATCGGCCATGCCATTGTCGCCCGCGCGGTCTTCGAGGGGCTGACGCCGGCCGTGGCGGAGATGAAGCGGCTCATGCGGTCGGCGGCGGCATGATTGCCGGCATTGGTACGGACATTGTGGCCGTGGTGCGACTGGAGCGTGCACTGGAGCGCCACGGTGAGCGACTCGCCCGGCGTGTTCTGGCGCCGGGCGAACTGCAAGGCTTCCAAGAGTCCGGCGGTACCGCGGCGTTCCTGGCGCGCCGATTCGCTGCCAAGGAGGCTGCCTCCAAGGCCCTGGGCACCGGGCTGAGCGATGGGGTGACGCTGCGCGATCTTGAGGTGGTCCACGATGCCCGGGGCAAGCCCTCGCTGCGCTTCCACGGCGCCGCCGCCGAGCGGGCCGCAGCCCTGCGGGTGAATGAGGCAGCCCTGAGCCTCAGCGACGAGCGGGAGTACGCCGTTGCCTTCGTGGTCCTCGTAACCGGCTGATCGACAGGGAGAGAAACGATGAACGTGCTCGCCTTTGATATCGAGACCGTTCCCGACCTGGCCGGCGGCCGGGTCGTCTACGGTCTGGACGGCCTCGAGGACACGGATGTCTCCCGGGCCATGGCGGCGCGACGCCGCCAGGAGACTGGAAACGAGTTCCCGCGACTGCACCTGCACCGGGTGGTGGCCATTTCGCTGGCCGGTCTGGTCGAGGGCCGTTTTCGCGTCTGGTCACTGGGCACCCCGGAGGATGGCGAGCAGATACTCCTCGAACGCTTCTTCGAGGGACTCGATCGCTATGTGCCCAATCTGGTCTCCTGGAACGGCAATGGCTTCGATATCCCCGTGCTGCACCATCGCGCTCTGATCAATGGGGTCAGTGCGCCGCGTTACTGGGAGACGGGCGACAACGATCGAGCCTTCCGTTTCAACAACTACCTCAACCGCTATCATGATCGCCACCTCGATCTGATGGACGTCCTCTCCTCGTTCCAGATGCGGGGTGCCGCACCGCTGGACGAGGTGGCCACGCTCTGCGGTCTGCCCGGCAAGATGGGCATGACCGGCGGCGCGGTAGCCGATGCCGTCGCCCGGGGCGAGATCGAGGCGGTGCGCAACTACTGCGAGACCGACGTGCTCAATACCTATTTGCTATACCTGCGCTTCCAGTACTTCCGCGGCGCCCTGGACCGCGAAGACTACCAGCGCGAGACCGACCGGGTGGCTGCGGCGTTGGAAGCCACCGATCGTCCCCACCTGAGCAGCTTCCTGGAGGCCTGGCGTGGGGCGTAAACGGCGTATGTCCCGCGAGCCGGTGGAGGCCCGTATCGAGGGCATGGCCCACGAGGGGCGCGGGATCACCCACGATGCCCAGGGGCGGCCGGTTTTCGTCGATTTCGCCCTGCCGGGCGAGCGGGTTCGCTACCGGTATACCAAGCTGCGCCGTCAACGGGCCGAGGCGACGGCGATCGAGATTCTCGAGCCGGCGGCCGAGCGGATCGCACCGCATTGTGACCATTTCGGCACCTGCGGCGGGTGCGCGCTGCAGCATCTTCCCCCGGAGGCGCAGATCGCCCACAAGGAACGGGTCCTGCTCGAGCAGCTACAGCGCATCGGTGGTGTCGAACCGGAGCAGCGTCTGGCACCGCTGACCGGGCCGGTCTGGGGGTACCGGCGCAAGGCGAGGCTAGCCGTCAAGCACGTGCCTAAGAAGGGTGGGGTGCTAGTCGGCTTCCGCGAGAAGCACAGCCCGCTCGTGGCGCCGGTGGACAGTTGTCCGGTGCTCGACCCGCGGGTGGGTGAGCGCATGCAGGACCTGGCCAGTCTGGTCGGCTCCCTGTCGATCCCGGACCGCATTCCCCAGATCGAGGTAGCCTGCGGGGACGCGCGCGCGGCGCTGGTGCTGCGCCACCTGGCGCCGCTCACAGACAGCGATCTGGATCGGCTGAGTGAGTTTGCCGCAGCCACCGGCCTGGCCATCCTCCGTCAGCCGGGGGATGAATCCACGGTGACGCCGGTGGCGCCGCAGTCGGCGCTGGACCTAAGCTACGCCCTGCCGCCCTACGATGTCGAAGTGGCGTTCTTACCCACGGACTTCACGCAGGTCAATGCCCCCATCAACGTGGCCATGGTCGAGCAGGCTCTGGAATGGCTGCAGCCGCGGCCGGGCAGACGCATCCTCGACCTGTTCTGCGGGGTGGGCAACTTCACGCTGCCGTTGGCGCGAGAAGGGGCCGCGGTGACCGGCATCGAGGGCGAGGCGGGACTGGTCCGCCGCGCCGAGGAGAATGCGGCCACCAACGGCCTGGACGCCTCCTTCGCCGTGGCCGATCTCGCCAGCGAGGAGGGCACCCGACAGGCGGCGGGACACTATGACGCCGTCCTGCTGGACCCGCCACGCTCTGGTGCCCAGGAGGTTCTTCCCGCGGTTGCCGGCACAGGCGCTAGCCGGGTGGTCTATTGCTCCTGTGGCCCCGCAACGTTGGCCCGCGATGCCGGGATCCTTGTCGCCGAGCACGGCTTCCGGCTGAAGGCGGCGGGTATTATGGACATGTTCCCGCACACCGCCCATGTCGAGAGCTTCGCGGTTTTCGACCGTGACTGAATCGAGGGAGTAAAGGAATGGCCCACCGTTTCGAGATCCTCGGTCGTGACCCCTGCCATGAGGGGTTCCTCCGTTTGGACCGGATCCGTCTGCGTCACGCCAGGTTTGAGGGCGGCATGACGCCCGAGTTGACGCGGGAGTGTCTGGTCCGTGGCTTGGCCGTTGGCGTCCTGCCTTATGATCCCGAGCGCGACGAGGTCATCCTGGTCGAGCAGTTCCGGGTCGGGGCCATCGACGACAATCGCGGCGCCTGGATCACCGAGACCATCGCCGGCATCGCGGAACCTGGGGAAGATCCGCGCACAGTGGCCATCCGCGAGGCGCGGGAAGAGGCCAACGTGGTCATTGAGGACCTGCGCCCGATTGCGGACTACCTGCCCAGCCCCGGCGGCAGCACGGAGCGGGTCGTGCTTTACTGTGCCCGCTGCGATACCAGTGAAGCCGGCGGTGTCCACGGGCTCGACGAGGAGCACGAGGATATCTGGACCCATGTGCTCCCGGCCGACGAGGCCATCGGACAGGTGGCAGAGGGCCATTATCGGGCCGCCATGCCGGTGATTGCGCTACAGTGGCTGGCTCTCAACCGCCGTCGTCTGCGCGAGGAGTGGACCGAGGGGGCCTGGTCGGACCATCTCTGGTCCGCTGAGGATCCCGACTAGCGCCCGGAGCAGCAACGTCACCGGGCCCACCCGGGGCCGGGCCGCAAGGGCCCGGCGCACCCGGCGCAGAGGCGGCGAGCGGCTACACTGCGCGGGCCTGGGCCGCGGCATTGCCCAGGTAGGTTCGCGGGGTTAGCCCGCGCAGCTGATCCTTGGCTTCCTCCGGTAGGTCGAGCCCCTCGATGAATGTGCGGACCGCGTGCTCATCGATCCGGCGACCACGCGTGAGTTTCTTGAGCTGCTCATACGGTTCCTCGGCCCCGTAGCGGCGCATCACCGTCTGGATCGCCTCGGCCAATACCTCCCAGGCAGCCTCTAGGTCGTCGTCGAGGCGGTGGGGGTTGGCCTCCAGCTTGCCGATACCTTTCTCAAGGGACTTCAGGGCAATGAGTGTGTGGGCGATGCCCAGGCTCACCGTGCGCAGGGCCGTGGAGTCACTCAGATCCCGCTGCCAACGGGATACGGGCAGTTTGCGAGCCAGGTGCTCAAGCAGCGCTGACGAGACCCCCAGGTTCCCTTCGGCATTCTCGAAATCGATCGGATTGACCTTGTGGGGCATGGTCGAGGAGCCGACCTCGCCGGCAACGACCCGCTGTCCGAAGTAGCCGAGCGAGATATACCCCCACACGTCGCGGCTGAGATCCAGCAATACGGTATTGACCCGGCTGATGGCATCGAACAACTCGGCGATCCAGTCGTGGGGCTCGATCTGCGTGGTATAAGGGTTCCACCCCAGCCCCAGACCCTCGACGTAGCGCTGCCCCAGGGCAGGCCAGTCCACCTCCGGGTACGCGATCAGGTGGGCGTTGAAGTTGCCCACGGCGCCGTTGATCTTGCCCAGCGGCTGGACATCCGCCAAGCGCTGCCGCTGCTCGCGCAGCCGATGCACCACGTTGGCGATCTCCTTGCCCAGCGTTGTGGGCGAGGCCGTCTGACCGTGCGTGCGCGAGAGCATGGGCTGCTCAGCCTGGGCATGGGCGAGCTCGCGCAGCTGCTCGATGGTGGCGTCCAGTGCCGGCAGCAGGACCTCGTCGCGGGCACCACGGAGCATGCACGCCCAGGCCAAGTTGTTGATGTCCTCGGAGGTGCAGGCGAAGTGCACAAACTCGGCGCGCTGCGCGAGCTCTTCGTGCGCGGTGAGCCGCTCCTTGAGATAGTACTCGACGGCCTTGACGTCGTGGTTGGTGGTCGCCTCGATCGCCTTGATTCGCCGCGCCTGCTCGGTGTCGAAACCGGCCAGCAGCTCCTCCAGGAAGGTGGTGGCATCGGCCGACAGCGGCGGGACTTCGGCGATTCCCGGCTCGTTAGCCAGGGCCTGCAGCCAGCGGACCTCGACCACCACTCGGTGACGAATCAAGCCGTACTCGCTGAGCAACGGCCGCAGGCTGTCGGTCTTGTCGGCGTAGCGCCCATCGATCGGCGCGAGTGCGGTCAGGGTATCCAGCTCCACGGGTAAGGGTCTCCGCTGCCAATTCCGGCCGCGTATTCTACAATGCCTGTTCGCCTTTTTGTGGGCCTGATCGCCCCTCGCTATTGAGCAGGAGAGAGAGCCAATCTATGACTCAAGACGGTTACCGGATCGAACGCGACAGCATGGGTGAACTCCAGGTCCCGTCGGACGCCCTGTACGGCGCGCAGACGCAGCGTGCGGTGCAGAACTTCCCGATCAGCGGGCAGCCCATGCCGCGGCCCTTCATCCAGGCGCTGGGGCTGATCAAGGCGGCCTGCGCGCGAGCCAACCGCGACCTCTCCGGTCTCGATCCGACCGTCGCCGAAGCCATTGCGGAGGCGGCCGAGGCCGTCGCAAGGGGCGAGTACGACGACCATTTCCCCATCGACGTCTTCCAGACCGGCTCGGGCACCTCGAGCAACATGAACGCCAACGAGGTCATCGCCCGGCTGGCCAGTGACCGGGCGGGCTGCCCCGTCCACCCCAACGATCACGTCAACATGGGGCAGAGTTCCAACGACGTCATCCCGACGGCAATCCACGTCAGCGCCGCCCTCGAGGTTCACGATCGGCTGCTGCCGGCACTGCGCCGACTGGCGGACACCATCGAGCAGCGCGCCACCGAGCTTGAGGATGTCACCACCACCGGTCGGACTCACCTGATGGATGCCATGCCGGTGACCCTAGGGCAGGAGCTCTCGGGCTGGGCCGCGCAGATCCGCAACGGGGTCAGCCGCATCGAGGCTGGCCTGCCAAGGCTGCACGCCCTGGCCCAGGGGGGCACCGCCGTGGGCACCGGCATCAACGCCCCGGCAGAGCTGGGTGAGCAGGTCTGTCGGCGGCTTGCCGAAGCCAGCGGCGTACCCTTCGCCCCGGCGCCGAACCGCTTCGAGGCCCTGTCGAGCCAGGATGCCGCGGTGGAGCTATCCGGACAATTGCGCACCGTGGCGGTCTCTTTGATGAAGATCGCCAATGACCTGCGCTGGATGAACAGCGGCCCGTTGGCGGGGCTGGGCGAAATCAGCCTCCCGGCCCTGCAGCCCGGATCGAGCATCATGCCCGGCAAGGTCAATCCGGTCATCCCGGAGTCGGTGGCTATGGTCGGGGCACAGGTCATGGGTAACGACACCACCGTCTCGGTGGCGGGCCAGTCCGGGAACTTCCAGCTTAATGTCATGCTGCCCGTGATCGGCTACAACGTGCTGCAGAGCATCGATCTTCTCGCCAACGCGTCGACGGTCCTCGGGCAGGACGCCATTGCCGGGTTTACCGTTAACGAGGACAACCTGCGCACCGCTCTGGACCGCAACCCGATTCTTGTGACGGCCCTGAACGCCGTGATCGGTTACGAGAAGGGCGCCGAGATCGCCAAGCAGGCGTATCGGGAGGGGCGGCCGGTGATCGAGGTGGCCCGCGAGATGACCGACCTCTCGGAGGCAGAGTTGCAGCGCCTGCTGGACCCTCGGGAGCTGGCACGCGGCGGCATCCCGGGCCAGGGACAGTAACCGCCCGGCCGGGATGCCCGGCGCCTGGATCGGTCTACCCCCGGACCCGGTCCAGGCGCATCAGTTGCTGTTCCTCGCCCGGGGCGGTACCGGGGTCGAGGTAGATCCAGCGCAACAGGAAGTCGGCCGGGCGCTCAAGGCCTGCACCTTCGATGATGGTCTCGAACGCACCTGGCTTGCCGCCGATGATCCGGTGGCGGACGGTTTTGAAGAGTGTATCGAGGCTCCCGTCCGAGACCAGAGTATGTGCTACTTGAGGACCGGCGACCGAATACACCCGGGCATACCCAAGTGCGCCGAGCGTCTCGCGCACCTGCTGACCCGTCACTCGCCCGCCGGGGAACCGGGCCGCCACCTCGGCTCCCACCTCACGATGACACTGCAGCCGTTCCGCTGCTGTATCTTCCGGGACGAACAGCCAGATCCGTCGCCCCTGCTCGCGCAGCAGGGACGGGATCCGAAAATCCGCTGAACCGGAAACAACCGCCACATCCGGTTGCAGCTGCATCCCGTGATCCCGCCGCCACTGCTGCAGGTCGTTGAATGCCGGGCCCACCGGAAGGATATCCTGGGCAAAGCCCCCCTCGAGTTCCCGCAGGTAACGCCCGCTGGTGATCAGGCAGTCCGCTCGCGCGGCGAGCTCCTGGAAGAGTCGCCAGTCACGGGCATTAGCCACCGTATCTGGCACGCGGCAACCGGGGCCGACATCAAGGCTGATGCGCCCGTCCAGGCTGGTGACAAAGTTGGCGTAGACCCATGGCGTATTGCCGCTCCCCTCCGGGAGAGGGGTGTCGAGGTAGAGGCCTTCGAGGTCGACGGAACCTGTTGATTCCAAAGGATACAATCGCTGAAGCCGGGGATGTAGGGTAGGGTCCATGCAGGTGACGGCCTGATCAGTTTGGGTTGCCCGAATGTAACACGCTCTACAGAATAGCCGAGTATCCCGAGCGGTTTCGAGGTGGGTGGATGATTCGCATTGTTCTGGCAGACGATCACCGCCTGGTCCGGCAGGCCATCGAGGGAATGCTCCGGGATATCCCGGACCTCCAGATCGTTGAGCAGGTACAGAACGGCGAGCAGGCCCTGTCTGCAGTGCGCGAGCATGAGCCCGATGTGGTTCTCATGGATCTTCAGATGCCAGGCATGGGGGGGATCGAGGCCACACGGCGCTTGTCCCGTAGCCACCCGAAGGTCGGCGTGATCGCGGTCACCATTTATGACTCGGGGCCCTATCCGGCCCACGCGCTGCGGGCGGGCGCCAGGGGATATGTGCACAAGGGGGCGGACCGGGAAGAGTTGATCGAGGCTATCCGCTCGGTCTACCTCGGACGCCGTTATATCTGTTCGGAGGTCGCCCGGCACGTGGCCCTGGTCAGCCTGGACGGCACCGGTGAGAGCCCGTTCGATGGTCTGACTTCCCGCGAGTTCGAGGTGCTGATGCGCATCCTCAACGGACAGCGGGGGACCAGCATCGCCAAGGAGCTGTGCCTGAGCCCCAAGACCGTGAGCACCTACCGCGGTCGTCTCTACGAACGGCTGGGCGTGCGTAACGATGCCCAGTTGACGCGGGTTGCCCTCGACTACGGTCTGCTTGACTCCAAGCCCCCCGAGTCCTGAGCGTTTCCTCGCCTGCGGGTGGCGGTCGGGGGTGTCACGGGCCGCGGCTGTTGCCCGCGCGCCTGGTGCCGGCGCGGCCGCCATGACTCCGACTGTGTTCCGCTCCGGTGGACAGTGGCTGAAGGAGCGGGTACAACACCCGGACTCTCCAGAACCGGGTTTCCGGGGGGCGACGGCAGGCGGTCAGACCGGCTCAACAGCAGGGCAGGGCATGGAACGGGATGAGCAAGGGTTCGGCAGAGCAGATCTCCGGGCGTGAGGCGTTGCGCGAGCGGGTCCGCAGCCTGCCGGAGCGGCCGGGCGTTTACCGCATGCTCAGCGCCGAAGGCACCATCATTTACGTCGGTAAGGCCCGCAATCTGCGTCGGCGCGTCTCCAGCTACTTTACGCCGTCCCGCAAGACGCCCAAGACGGAGCGGCTCGTCCAGCTCATTGCCGATATCCAGATCACGGTGACGCACACCGAGGCCGAGGCGCTGATCCTGGAGAACAACCTGATCAAAGAGCACCGGCCGCGCTATAACGTCCTGCTGCGGGACGACAAGTCGTACCCGTATATCTACCTCTCCAGTCATCAACAGTTTCCGCGGCTAGGCTACCACCGGGGCGGCCGGAAGGGGGCGGGCCGATTCTTCGGGCCTTACCCGAACTCCACGGCCGTGCGCGAGACGCTCGGTCATCTGCAGAAGGTCTTCCCCATACGGCAGTGCCGGGACACGTTCTTCCGGAACCGCTCGCGCCCCTGCCTGCAATACCAGATCCGACGCTGCACGGCGCCCTGTGTCGGGTACATCAGCGAGGAAGACTATCGCCGCGAGGTGCGGGACGTGGAGCTCTTCCTGGAAGGGCGCTCCGGCGAGGTCATTGCCGAGCTGGTCGAGCGCATGGAGGAGGCCGCGGAGAACCTGGCGTTCGAGCAGGCGGCGCGCCTGCGTGACCGCATTGCCAATCTCCGGCACATCCAGCAGCGGCAGTACGTCGCGCAGGACCGGGACGACGACATGGATGTGGTTGCCTGCGTGGCAGAGGGGGATACGGCCTGCGTTCAGGTTTTTTTCATTCGCGGCGGCAACAGCCTGGGCAACCAGTCGTACTTCCCCAACGTGCCGGGAGGCAGTCGCGAGACCGATATCCTGGCAAGCTTTCTGGCTCAGCACTACATCGGCCGTGCCGCCCCCCCAGAGGTCGTGATCAATCGCCCGGTCCGCGAGCAACGCCTGCTCGAAGAGACCCTGCGCACCCCCTCTGGCGGCGCGGTGGCGATCCGCCATCGTGTGCGCGGCGACCGTCGCCGCTGGGTCGAGATGGCCGAGGAGAATGCCCGCTACGCCCTGTCGGCACGCAGTGCCTCCACGTCCAGCCAACGCAAGCGCTACAGCGCGCTTGCCGAGATCATCGACAGCGACATGCCGCCGGAGCGGATCGAGTGCTTCGACATCTCCCACACCGGCGGCGAGGCAACCGTGGCCTCCTGCGTGGTCTTCAATCAGGAGGGGCCGGTCAAGAGCGACTATCGTCGCTTCAACATCCGCGATGTAACGGCCGGCGACGACTATGCGGCCATGCACCAGGCGCTGACGCGGCGCTACCGGCGCGTGCAGAGCGGCGAGGCACCGCTGCCCGACCTCTTGCTAATCGATGGAGGAAAGGGGCAAGTTGCACAGGCACGGGAAGTCCTCGACCAACTGGGTATCGACGGCGTCGCCCTGATGGGGATCGCCAAGGGGCCGGAGCGTCGCCCCGGTGAGGAGACCCTGCTGCTCGATGACGGGGAGCGGGAACTCGAGTTGCCGGCGGATTCGCCGGCGCTTCACCTGTTGCAGCAAGTGCGTGACGAAGCCCACCGCTTTGCGGTCAGTGGTCATCGCCAGCGCCGCGGCAAGGCACGACGGGAGTCGATCCTGGAAGAGATCCCAGGACTGGGGCCGAAACGCCGCCAGAGCCTGCTGAAACACTTCGGGGGGATGCAGGGAATCCGTCAGGCGGGCGTCGAGGACCTGGCCTGCGTGCCCGGCATCAACCGCTCGCTCGCTCAACGGATCTACGACACGTTCCACGGCTAGGACACCATCATGACGCTGACTCTGCCCACCGCGCTCACACTGTTCCGCATCGTGCTGATCCCGGTCTTCGGGCTCTGCTTCCTCCTGCCTCCGCCGTGGACCAACCTGCTCACCGTGGCCGTGTTCGCCTTAGCGGCGATCACCGACTGGCTTGATGGGTACCTGGCCCGCCGACTCAACCAGTCGTCGGATTTTGGCGCGTTCCTGGACCCGGTGGCGGACAAGCTTATGGTGGCCGTAGCGCTGGTTGCCCTCGTGGCGGTCTACCCCGGACTCTGGATGGCGATCCCGGCGGCGGTGATCATTGGTCGCGAAATCGCGGTCTCGGCATTGCGCGAGTGGATGGCGGAGATCGGCAAGCGGGCTAGTGTAGCGGTGAACCAGATGGGCAAGCTGAAGACGGCCGCGCAGATGGCGGCCATCCTCATGCTGCTCTATCGCGAACCCATCCTTGGGATACCGATTCCCGAGATCGGATTCATTCTGGTCTGGATGGCGGCACTTCTGACCCTCTACTCCGCCTACGTCTACATGCGAGCGGCGATGGAGGTCCTAGACTGACACGTGGATGGGACGGGCAGGGCGCGGGCGACTAGGCCGCCTTCGGCCGCCGGCACCCCGCCGCCGGTTTGAGCCGGCCCTTCGAGGGGGCATCGTTTGGTGCCGACAGCCATCGAGTTGCGGGATCGGGGTAGAGGCCGCGTAGGCCGCGTAGGCGCGGCAAGGCGCCCGGCATGGTGCCCAGGGCCGGACTCGAACCGGCACGGCATAAGCCTGGCGATTTTAAGTCGCCTGCGTCTACCAGTTCCGCCACCTGGGCAGGCGGGGGATCGACTTCGCCATGACATTTGGAGGGGGCGATAGCCGATGGGGAAAGGTGGTGGAGGCTAGGGCGGGAATCGAACCCACGTACACGGCTTTGCAGGCCGCTGCATCACCACTCTGCCACCTAGCCAGCGCGTCGCATGATAGCGATACAGTGCTCCGAGGGCAAGGGGGCTACTCCAGGTCGAAGCCGACGAGCACGGCGATTTCGGCCTGATCAGGCAGATCCTCCCGCTGCTCGATCAGCTGATTGCCCGGGAGGGCGCGGGCGATCTCCCGAGCCCGTTCGGCATGCCCCGGCCGATAGAGGATCTTTGTGCGGTCCCGGCGGGCCACGTCGTCCTCCTCACGGGCTTCCGCAACCGATAGCTCAAGGGTCTCCAGGGTATCGACGACCAGGGCTGTCAGTTCCGGTATACCGGAGTGGTTCAGCACGACAACGCCTCCGGTCGCCTCGGGTTCGGGAACCTCGGGACGCGTCAGCAGCCGGCGCTCAATATCCCCCACCCGCCGATCCAGGCGCTCGATCGCTGTCTCGTTGGCGGCAATACGCTCGCGGAGGCTATCCAGATCGCGATCCGGCGGGCGATGCCGGTACGTCCACGTAGCGAAGATCGCCCGCTCGGGCTCAGCGTTGCGCTGCACGGTATCGAACTGAGCCAGGAACTGGAGCTCGGAGTTGCCCGTGATGCGAAACCGAATGCCCGGACGGAAGGACAGGCTCTGCTGATCCCGAGTCGTCGATCCCAGCCCCTGGGTGCCGCGGATCCCGAGATAGGGCTCGGCATCGATGTCGGTATCCAGACCCACACCGGCCTCGGCGGTTAGCCGATTCGCCAGCCGATAGTCGAGGTCGCCGCTGCCGGGATCTTGGCGGTGGTCGTGGCGCTCGAGAGCGCCGCGGAGGTAGAAGGCTCCGGGGACCAGCCAGTCCTCGCCCCGGAAATCGGCACTGACCCCGTAGTTGTGCGATCCGCTCCCAACTCGCTCCCCGGAGTCTGACGGGTCGAAGGTGGTGTAGCCCCGCAGCACCGCCCGGCGACGCCCGTCGTCGTGGATCCGGAAGGAGAAGTCGGTACGGAACGAGCTGCGCAGAGCGTACTCGTCCTCTTCAAGGTCGTGCCGGTAGGGAACCGTGATCGCGACGTCGAAAGGCCCCGGAAGACCGGCGCGCAGCGTGGGCAGGATATCCATGGTCGTGCCCTGGCCCGCGCCGAAATAGCTGAATCCCAGGGTCCCGCGTGCATCGACTTGCCCGGGGTCCAGAACTTGCGTATCGGGGAGGGTCGGCCCGGCCACGGCGCTTGCCGCCGTGGCCAGGGCCGATGCGGCCACGCCCCCTCGCCAGAGCCTCCTACAGCACGCGGCTATAGCGCTTGCCCTCATTGGCTTCGCGCTCCAGGTAGGCATCGAAGGCCATGGCGACGTGGCGGAGCATTAACCGCCCTCTTGGAAGTACCTGAAGGTGGCGGTCGTCCATCTCCATCAGCCCGTCTTCAACCAGCGGCTGCAGCCGTTCCAGGGCATCGGCGAAGTACTCGTTGAAGTTGATGCCGTGCCGCGCCTCAATGTCCGCGTAATCGAGACGGGAGTGGCACATGACCTCGATGATCACCTCCCGGCGTAGCAGATCATCCTCGTTCAGCTCGTAGCCGCGGAAGACCGCCAGGTCGCCGTTGGCGATGCGCTGCTGGTACTCCTCGGGATCCCGCAGGTTCTGGCTGTAGGTGTTGCCGATCTTGCCGATGGAAGTGGACCCCAGGGCGATCAGGTCGCACTCGGCACGTGTGGAGTACCCCTGGAAGTTACGGTGCAGGGTGCCTTTCTTCTGCGCCACGGCCAGTTCGTCATCGGGCAGGGCGAAGTGATCCATGCCGATAAAGACGTAACCGGCCTCGGTGAGTTTCTCGATGGTGCGCCCAAAGATGGTCAGCTTGTCCTCGGGACCGGGCAGCTCGTCCTCGTTGATCTGCCGCTGGATCTTGAACAGGTGCGGCAGGTGGGCGTAGTTGTAGATCGCCAAGCGCTCAGGGCGCAGTTCAATGACCTCGTCCAGGGTCTCCTCGAAGGATTCCACCGTTTGCTTGGGGAGGCCGTAGATGAGATCGACGTTGGTCGAGCGGAACCCGTGTCGCCGGCCTTCCTCGATGATCGAACGGCAGAGTTCGGCACTCTGTACGCGGTTGACCGCTGCCTGCACGTCCTCGTTGAAGTCCTGAACGCCTACGCTCATGCGGTTGAAACCGAGCTCGGCGAGGCGACCGATATCCTCGAGCTGCACGTCGCGCGGGTCGATCTCGATGGAGAACTCCCGGTGATCGGTGTCGTCGAGGGTGAACTGCTCGCGCAGCTTCTCGACCAGGCGGCCCAGATCGTCGACCGTGAGGTAGTTGGGGGTGCCGCCTCCCAGGTGCAGTTGCTCAACGCGTCGGTGGTCTCCGAAAAGTTGTGCCTGGAGCTCGATCTCCCTGAACACGTGCTCCAGGTACTCCTGGGCACGGCCGTAATTCGCCGTCACGATCTTGTTGCACGCGCAATAGAAGCAAACATTGCGGCAGAACGGCACGTGCACATAGACCGACAGGGGGTTGGGGTGATCCGCCTCGTTGGTGGCCCGGGCTGCCGCGGCGTAAGCCTGGGCGTCAAACCCTTCATGGAATTGGGGCGCCGTCGGGTACGACGTATAGCGCGGTCCGCTTACATCGTAGCGGCGCAGCAAATCGCGATCGAAGTCAAGCCGTTGTTCCATAAGAGACCTTTACGCCCTAATCGCTTGGAGGCCAGCGGCGCCGGGGTGCCGGCACCGCCCCGTTCAGCCGTCGAAACGGCGTAGTGCCAGCGTTGCGTTCGTACCACCGAAGCCGAAGCTGTTGGTGAGCACGGTAGTCAGCTTAACCCCCTCGCGCGTCTCTGTGACGATGGGCACGTCACCTGCCTCGGGGTCGAGCTGCTCGATGTTGATCGAGGGCGAGATAAACCCTTGCTCCATCATCAGGAGCGAGTAGATGACTTCCTGGACCCCGGTGGCGCCCAAGGAGTGGCCGGTCAGCGACTTAGTCGACGACATCGGCGGCATGCTGTCCCCGAAGACCTCCCGCGTGGCCTCGAGCTCGGTGATATCGCCGGCCGGGGTGCTGGTGCCGTGGGTATTGATGTAGTCGACCGGCCCTTCGACGTCTTCGAGGGCCTGGCGCATGCAGCGCGCCGCCCCCTCTCCGGACGGGGCGACCATGTCGTAACCATCGGAGGTCGCTCCGAAGCCAACCAACTCGGCGAGGATCGGAGCGCCACGCGCCTGGGCATGCTCAAGCGACTCGACCACGACCATACCGCCCCCGCCGGCAATCACGAAGCCGTCGCGGCTGGCATCGTAAGGGCGGGATGCCTGCTCGGGGGTGTCGTTGTACTTGGTCGACAACGCGCCCATGCCGTCGAATAACTGGGTCAGCGACCAGTGCTCCTCTTCACCGCCCCCGGCGAAGATCAGGTCCTGTTTGCCCAACTGAATCTGCTCCATGGCCGCCCCGATGCAGTGAGCACTGGTCGCACAGGCAGAAGTGATGGAGTAATTGAGGCCCTTGATCCGGAACGGTGTCGCCAGGCAGGCCGAGACGGTGCTCCCCATGGTGCGCGTGACGCCGTAAGGGCCGATCTTCCGGACCCCACGGCTGCGCAAGGTCTCGGTGGCGCTGACGATATTCGCTGTCGACGCGCCGCCTGAACCGGCGATCAGGCCAACACGCGGGCTCGAGATGGAATCGTAGTCCAGGGCCGCATCGGCGATCGCCTGGTCCATGGCGATGTAGCTGTAGGCGGCGGCATCGCCCATGAAACGCAGGGATTTGCGGGGGATGTGATCTTGGAGATCGATGTCGCAGCTGCCGGCGACGAGGCTGCGCAGGCCGACCTCCTCGTATTCGGGCTGGTAACGAATCCCGGACCTGCCGGCCCGCAAAGACGCCGTGACTTCATCGCGGCTGTTGCCGATGCACGACACGATGCCCAGACCGGTAATTACCACTCGACGCACGATATTCCTCCTGTCACTCCTGGCGTCCGCGCCTGATCCTATGCCCCGTTCAGCTCGCCGGTGTTCTGGAAGAGCCCGACTTTCAGATCAGTAGCTTCGTAGATCGTCTCGCCGTCGACAGACACGCTGCCATCGGCGATCCCCATGACCAGCCGGCGGTTGATCACGCGCTTCAGCGCCACATTGTACGTAACCAGCCGATTGTCCGGGAGTATCTGTCCGGTAAATTTCACCTCGCCGCAACCCAGCGCGCGACCGGCCCCGTTGCCTCCGATCCAGCCGAGGTAGAAGCCGACCATCTGCCAGAGTGCATCGAGACCCAGACAGCCGGGCATCACCGGATCGCCCGGGAAGTGGCAGCGGAAAAACCAGAGTTCCGGATGGATGTCCAGCTCAGCGACCACCTCACCCTTGCGGTACGTCCCGCCGTCATCATTGATCCGGGTGATGCGGTCGAACATGAGCATGTTCGGGCTCGGGAGCTGGGGGTTCCCCGGGCCGAAGAGCCGGCCATGACCGCTGAGCAGGAGTTCGTCTCGGTTGTAGCTGTGTTGCTTGACCATGCGACCTTCTTGGAGAGTTCAGCGTCGAAAGAGAGGGCGGTTTTGCGCCGGTGCGGCCGCTATCGTACACACTCCCGTCTGAACTAGCCACGCACCCGCTGCCGCACTCGGGCAAAAAAAACCCGGCCCTGCGTGGGGGCCGGGGGTGGTTCGGCGCGCGGCTAGGGGCCGAGCGTTCAGCCGCCTTCGCGCTCATGGATCTTGGACGAGACCTCGTCGCGCAGTTCCGGATCCATGTCCATGGCATTGGCGATCTCAGAGTACTCGGGAACGCTCAGGCCGTTGTCCTCGATCGCCGCCACCATCTCATCGTTGGCCTGCTCCTGCAGCTCACGAGCGTCCTCGGCGCCATCGGTACCCTCGATCTCGGAGGTGTACTGCTCTTGGATGTCGATGATGTCCAGATAAGCGTCAACAAAGCGCTCGATCTGGTCGCTGCTGAAGGTGGCCTGGTCAGGCTCCGGCTGGGCCATGCCCGGGTCCTGCTGCTGCATGCCGGGGTCCTGTTGCCCCATCCCCGGATCCTGCTGCTGCATACCGGGATCCTGCTGCCCCATGCCCGGATCCTGCTGGGCCTGGGCGCTCACGCTGAACACCAGCGCCAGGGCAGCTGCCGTGGCAGGGAGCTTGATCCACTGTTGGTTCTTCATGCTGAGGACTCCTTTTGCGCCATTACCGAATGTACATGCCGCCGCGACACAGCCGGTCTGCCGTCCGGTCCCGGCGCGCTGCCTGGTGCGACATCACCAGGCCCGCTCAGGTTCCCGCCCGGGCCATCGGTGCCAGCCTCAGGAGACGACGCAACGGCCGGGCTTCGGGTAGAATCGTACGGTTTCATGATGCGCGGATTCACCCCCGTTCAGGAGACCCGATGCAAGACGTGGCCACCGAGGCAGCGAAGCGACGCACCTTCGCCATCATCTCGCACCCCGACGCCGGCAAGACCACACTGACCGAGAAATTGCTCTATTACGGGGGCGCCATCCAGATGGCGGGCTCCGTGAAGGGCCGCAAATCCAAGCTTCACGCGACCTCCGACTGGATGGCGATGGAGCAGGAGCGGGGGATATCCGTAACCTCCTCGGTCATGCAGTTCCCCTATCGCGAGCGCATTCTGAACCTGCTCGACACACCGGGGCACGGAGACTTCTCCGAAGACACCTATCGCACCCTGACCGCGGTCGACTCGGCCCTGATGGTCATCGATATCGCCAAGGGCGTCGAGGAGCGCACCGTGCAGCTGATGGACGTCTGCCGGATGCGGGATACGCCCATTACGACGTTCATCAACAAGCTCGACCGCGAAGGCCGTGACCCGGTCGAGGTTCTCGACGAGGTGGAGTCGGTCCTGCGCATCCGCTGCGCGCCGGTGACCTGGCCGCTGGGGATGGGCCGGGGCTTTCGCGGTGTCTACCACCTCAACCTGGACCAGGTGCGACTGTTCGCCGATGGCGAGGTCATCCAGGGGCTGGACAACCCGCGCCTTGACGAGCTCTTCCCGGGAGAGGTGGACGAGTGGCGCGAGCAGATCGAGCTGGTCCGCGAGGCCAGCGATTCCTTCGATCCTGAGGCTTACCTCGCCGGGCGCCTGACGCCGGTCTATTTCGGTTCGGCGGTTAACGACTTCGGCATCCGCGAGCTGCTGGACGACTTTGTTGAGCATGCCCCGGCGCCGCGCAGCCGCGATGCCGGCCGCGAGGTCCACGCCGACGAGGGGCGTTTCACCGGATTCGTCTTCAAGATCCAGGCGAATATGGACCCGCAGCACCGTGATCGCATTGCATTCCTGCGCGTCTGTTCAGGTCGTTTCGAGCCCGGCATGAAGCTCTACCAGGTACGCACCGGCAAGAGCATGAAGATCCCCCGCGCCACCACCTTCATGGCCAGTGACCGCTCCCATGCCGAGACGGCGGCTCCCGGGGATATCATCGGTATCCACAACCACGGCACCATCATCATCGGCGATGCCTTCACCGAGGGCGAGCCGCTGCATTTTACGGGGATCCCCGACTTTGCACCGGAGCTCTTCCGTCGCGTCGTTCTTCGGGATCCGATGCGAATGAAGGCCTTACAAAAAGGACTTGAACAACTGTGTGAAGAGGGGGCAACCCAGCTATTCCGCCCGCTACTCGGCAGTGACTGGATCGTCGGTGCTGTCGGCACCCTGCAGTTCGACGTGGCTGCGTACCGCCTGCGCAAGGAGTATGGCGTCGAGTGCACCTTCGAGGGCGTCCAGGTCTACACCGCACGCTGGGTGACCGGCGACGATCCCAAGATGCTCGAACGCTTCCGGGAGCGCAACGAGTCCGCGCTGGCCTGGGACGGCACCGGGGCGCTGGCGTATCTCGCCCCGACCCGGGCCAACCTCGAGCTGACCCAGGAGCGCTGGCCGGACCTGGGCTTCCACGCAACGCGGGACCGCTAGGCGGCGATCAGCCGCTCGATGATGCGTGCACCGGCCAGATAGGTGCCGATGGCCGAGCCCAGTGAGGCAAAGAAGAATACAAGCAGGGTGCGGGCCACCCGGTTGGTCCACCACCCGCGCCAGTGGGCCACATGTTGACGCAAGGCGCGGAAATCGCCGACCCGAGGCCGCCGCACGGTCAGCTCGATGGCGGCAGCCACGAAGCCGGCGCCGATGGTCGGATTGAGCGAGGTCAGGGGGGCGGCCAGGAAGGCGCCAGCCACGGTCACCGGGTGGCCGTAGGCGAGGGCTGCTCCCAGTGCCGAGAAGCCGCCATTGATCAGCACCCAGGTCGCAACCAGAGTCCAGCCCAGCTCCGGGCTGCGGCTAAATCCGATGACGAAGCCGGAGATGATCACGATGGCCACCAAGTAGGCCAAGTAGCGTGGCCAGCGTGCCGGCGGCGGCATCCGATCCAGCGCCTCGCGCTCGACCCCCGGATCCTCCCAGGCCTGCCCCAGGTACCGCGCCACCCCCTCGAGGTGTCCGGCGCCGAGCACGACGAGGACACGCTTGTAGCGCCCAGCCGCGGACTCCAGCAACCGCGCGGCCATATAGCGATCCCGCTCATCGATCAGTGGCTGGTACAGGGCCCGGCTGCTCTGGGCCAACTCGCGGAATGTCGACTCCAGCAGGTCCCCCTGCTTGAGCCGCTCCACTTCCTCGCTACTGATTCGCTGGGAGGAGGCGAGGCTGCCGATCAGGCCGCCGATCAGGCCAAAGCGTTGCCACCAGGGCACGTTGCGATAGAGCCGCCGCATGGTAACGCCGACCTCCCGGTCCACCAGCACCAGATCGGCGCCCTGGCGTTCGGCCCCAGCGGCGGCTGCCTTCATCTCTGCCCCGGGGTCCACGCCGAGCTGCTCGGCCAGGCGCTGTTGATACGCCCCCAGGGCCAGACTGGCCATGACCAGCCCACCACGCCCCTCACGGAGTGTCTGGAAAAGATCCATCCGCTCCAGGTGGTCGGGCTCGCGGAAGGCGCGCAGGCGGCTCTCGCAGAGCTCGATGGCCACCGCGTCGTAGGCGCCGCCGGCCACTTCACGCTCGACCTCTTCGGTACTGGCCCGGGAGATGTGCGCCGTGCCCAGGAGTACGAACTCGGTGCCGTTAACGTTGATGTGCTTGCGCGGACCGCAGGGGGTGGTTTCTGGCATGATCGGCTTTCCAGTGGCAACGGTGGTGGATTATGACCCAGGCGAGCCCAAGATCCCAAGGGAGGCGTGGACGTGGGATGGCTGCGTAATTGGCGCCGCCGCCGTGTTGCCCGCGCTTACAGGCTCTCGCCCGGCGCCTGGAGCCGCGCCGAGGCAGCGCTGCCCGGGCTGCGCCGGCTGGATGCTGCCAAGCGGCAACGCCTGGCAGCCGTTGCGGCTGCGCTGGTTCACGAGAAGCGCTTCGAAGGCCTGGCCGGCGTTACAGTCGATGCGCAAGCCATCGACACAGTGGCACTGCAAGCTGCTGTGCCCGTCTTGGAGCTGGGACTGGACTGGTATGCGCCTTGGGCGACCGTCCTTCTGTATCCAGCCGGCTTCATCGCCACCCATGAGTACGAGGATGAAGACGGCATCGTGCACATCGAGGAGGGACCGTTAATCGGCGAGGCGTGGGAAGGGGGCCCGCTGGTCCTCTCCCTTGAGGACGCCCTGGAACCGGAGCCGGGTAGCAGCGTGGTCATCCACGAGTGCGCGCACAAGCTGGATATGGGTCAGGGCGCGGTCAACGGGCTGCCGCCGCTGCCGAGCGGGATGGCCGTCGAGGACTGGTCGGCGGCCTTCCTGCCGGCGTTCAGCACGATGGAGACTTACGCGGCGGAAGAGGGGAGCGACGCGGCCCCACTCGACCCCTACGCCGGGCAGGATCCCGGTGAATTCTTCGCGGTAGCCACGGAGACCTTCTTCGCCGACCCGCGGCGGCTGCGCCGATCCTTCCCGGCGGTTTACGAGCAGCTTGAGCGGTTCTATGGCTGGTCACTGGGCTAGGCGCCCCGGCGCGGGGGCCCCGTGGGGCGCGGCGCTTTGGCCGCGCCCGACACGGCGACGTCAGGTGTGACGTCCCAAATTGTAGGCCTGAATCGCGTCCGCGATCTCGTCCAGGCTCGAGACGTCGTCGATGGTCGAAGGAGTGGGAACCTGCTCGCGCGCCTCCTTCGCGAGCGTCCGGATACTCTTGCGCAGGATCTTCCCGGAACGGGTCTTGGGCAGTTTCTGGACTACGGCGACCCGGCGCAGGGAAGCAATGGCGCCAATCTCGTTGCGGATCATGCCGGTCAGATCCGACTCGATGCGCTCTTGGTCGATGTCACTGCCATCCTTGAGCACCACGAAGGCCACCGGCAGCTCGCCCTTGGTGTCGTCGTGGATACCAACCACAGCGCACTCGGCCACTGCCGGGTGATCGCCGATGACCTCTTCCATCTCGCCGGTGGAGAGGCGGTGGCCGGCTACGTTGATCACATCATCCACCCGGCCCATGACGTAGACGTAGCCGTCCTCGTCGATGAACCCGCCATCCGAGGTGTCATAGAACCCCGGAAAGCGCTCCAGATACGACTTCTGAAAGCGGGCCTCGTCGTTCCAGAGGGTCGGCAGGCAGCCCGGTGGGAGCGGGAGCCGGATGGCCAGGTTGCCCTGTTCACCTGCCGGTAATTCGCGGCCGGAGTCGTCCAGTACGCGGATATCGTAACCGGCCATGGGTACGGTGGCGGAACCGCTCTTGACGGGCATGGGCTGAATACCCATTGGGTTGGCGACGATGGGCCAGCCCGTCTCTGTCTGCCACCAGTGATCGATCACCGGCCGTTGCAGGGTCTGTGAGAGCCACTCGTAGGTAGGGGGGTCGAGTCGCTCACCAGCAACAAAGACGTTCTCCAGGCAGGAGATGTCGTAGCGCTGCAGATGGCGCGCCTCGGGATCCTCCTTCTTGATGGCGCGGAAGGCGGTAGGAGCGGTGAAGAAAGCCTTGGCGCGGTACTCCGAGATCACCCGCCAGAAGGCACCGGCGTCGGGGGTGCGCACCGGCTTGCCCTCATAGACCACTGTGGTGCAGCCCCGAATCAAGGGGCCGTAGACGATGTAAGAGTGGCCGACGACCCAGCCGACGTCGGAGGCAGTCCAGAAGACGTCCCCCGGGTGCAGGTCGTAAACAGCTCCAAGACTCCAGTTCAGCGCCACGGCGTATCCGCCACTGTCCCGGACGACGCCCTTGGGTTTCCCGGTGGTACCCGAGGTGTAGAGGATGTAGAGCGGATCGGTGGCATCGACAGGCACCGGATCGGCCGGAGCGGCACCCGCTAAGCCGGTGTGCCAGTCCAGATCCCGTTCCTCGTCCCATTCCACCCCGGCCTGCGGGCGACTGACGTAGATCACCCGCTCCGGCTTGTGCTCCGCACGGCGCAGGGCCTCGTTGACCAGTGGCTGGTACGGGATAACCCGGTCGACCTCGATTCCGCAGCTCGCGGTGAGCACCACCCGTGGGCTGGCATCGTCGATCCGCACGGCGAGCTCGTTGGCGGCGAACCCACCGAACACCACCGAGTGGATGGCACCGAGCCGTGCACAAGCGAGCATGCTGATGACCGCCTCCGGGATCATCGGCATGTAGATGACCACCCGATCACCGCGGCCGACCCCCAGATCGCTCAGCATCCCGGCGGCGCGCGCCACCTCGTCGCGAAGCTGTCGGTAGGTGTACTGTTCTTTACCGCCGCTAACCGGTGAGTCGTAGAGGAGGGCGGGCTGATCGCCCCGGCCGGCATCGACATGCACGTCGAGCGCCAGCTGGGCGACGTTCAGGCGTCCTCCGCGAAACCAGCGTTGTCGTCCCTGTTCATCCTCCGCGAGGGCTGCTTGGGGCTCGGTCATCCACGCCAGGCGCCGCGCCTCGCGTAACCAGAACCCCTCCGGATCGTTGATCGACTCCTGATAAGTCTCCTGATAGCTCATGGCTCCCCTCCCTCCGTTGGGGGTGTCGCCGTCCCCGGGCTTATGCTTGTTATCGACCCGCGCGTACGCCCGCGCCGGTCCGCTCAATGTAACCCCGGTCCAGGCTGCAGGGAAGGGCAAGTACGCTTTTAACTTATTGATTCGACTTGTTAATAGTGAGGTGCCGGATTGCCGTCAGTACGCGCAATAATGCCGTGGATGCATTGCTCGACGAATGCTGCGATAGCGGCCTGGTCATCGAGATCCAGGCAGGGCAGCCCCGAAGGCACAGCCTGTGGCTCATCGGTGGCGACACCGAGTATCCCGGGTGCCCGGAAATCGGGGCGATCGGTCCCGGTGCGCTGGCTGTGGACCAGCAGTTGCCCGGCACCGCTGTGGCGGAATCCCTCGGCGATGATGACGTCAGCCCGTTCAGGGTCGATGGCCTGAAGCCGCCTGACGAGCAGATCCTCATCCCGCTCGGCAGTCGGGGTTTCGGTCAACAGCGCCCAGCGCCGAGCGGAGACCACCAGAACCTGCTCGGCGCCGGCCTCCCGAGCCCGATAGCTGTCCTTGCCCGGACGATCCATGTCAAAGCCGTGGTGGGCATGCTTGACCACGGCCGGGGACCAGCCACCGCGACGCATCCGCGCCACGAGCCCGGTGAGCAGGGTCGTCTTGCCCGCCCCCGAGTACCCGGTGACGGCGATAACCGGCCGGAGGGCCGGCAAGCGTGCCGCTTGCTGCAGGGCGTCTTCCGGAGGGGGCGGGCAGTGTCCACAGCCTGGCGGCATATTTTGTCGCCTCCTGTCTCAAGAGCTGAAAGATCATAGAATAACGAACAGGCTGTCGCGCAACCGCGCGCCAGGTGGTCTATTAACTGACACCCAGGGCCACGCTATGCACACCGCCTTCCTCGATGCAGGATCCCTCGATCTTGGAGATCTCGATCTCGGCCCGCTGCAACGGGTGGCTGATCCACTCGAGTGCTACCCCCGGACCCGTCCCGAGGCGCTGCTCCCCCGGCTCGAACCCGCCGAGGCGGCGATCGTCAACAAGGTCGTCATCGACGCTGAGGCCCTGGCCCGTCTTCCTAACCTGAGACTGATCGCGGTGGCGGCCACGGGCACCAACAATGTAGACCTGGACGCGGCCCGCGAACGGGGGGTCACCGTCGCGAACTGCCGGGGCTACGGGACCACTGCGGTGGCGCAGCACACGCTGGCCATGATCCTCAACCACTTCACGCGGATCCCCGCGGCCACGGCGCGGGTCCGGGCGGGGGAGTGGTGCAGCAGCGCCCATTTCAGCCTCATCGACTCCGGTCAGCGCGAAATATCCGGCCGGTGCCTGGGCATTCTCGGCTACGGCACCCTGGGTCAGCGGGTGGCGGCTTATGCCGAGGCCCTGGGCATGAAGGTCCGCGTAGCGGAACGGCCCGCAGCCGCGACCTGTCGCAGTGGCCGTGTGCCGTTCTACGACCTGTTACCCGAGGTGGATGTCCTGAGTCTACATTGCCCGTTGACGGAAACGACGGCCGGAGTCATCGACGCGCAGGCCCTGCGGCTGATGCGCCGCGATGCTTTACTGGTCAATACCGCTCGTGGGGGCCTGATCGATGAGCCGGCGCTGGCAGCGGCGCTGCGTAACGGGGAGATCGGTGCAGCGGCACTGGATGTTTTGACCAAGGAACCACCGCCACCGGAGCATCCGCTACTGGCTGCGGATCTACCGAATCTGGCGGTCACTCCGCATAGCGCATGGTCTGCGCTGGAGGCACGACAGCGCATTGTGGGGCAACTACGTGACATCCTGGCGGCCTTTGCAGCCGGAGAAGTGCCACCGAACCAGGTCGTCGGCCCGGACAACGACCCGTAAGGCGCTGACTGGTTACACTGGGTTTTTTCCTTGAATCGGAGCGGGGCCCGGTCCACACCCGCCCGGGTGGGGACGGGTCGCTGGGATCGAGTGAAGGAGTGCAGGATGAAGTGGCAGGACAACGATCTGGTCTTGGTAACCGGTGGCGGTAGTGGCCTAGGCAGGGCCCTGGTGCGCGGACTCGCCCGGGACGGGGCACAAGTGCTCACGGTAGGGCGGCGTGCCGAGCCGTTGGGCGAGACCGCCAGTGTCGCTCCTGAGCGCATCCGCACGTTGAGTGCAGATATTGCCAACCCGGAGGATCGCGCCCGCATTGTTGATGCTGCTCAGGGGTGGCGAGTCCGCGCCGTGGTCCACAACGCCGGTCTGCTAGACCCGGTGGGACCGCTCAGAGAGGTAGACCTCGAGGCCTGGCGACAGGCCATGGCCGTTAACGTCGAGGCTCCGGTCTTTCTCACCCAGGGGCTGTTGCCGCGCATGGAGCGGGGCAGCCGTATCCTGCATATCTCCTCGGGAGCGGCACACAAGCCATCGATGGGGTGGGGGGCCTACTGCACCAGCAAGGCCGCGCTGTTCATGATCTATCAGGTCTACCGGGACGAATTGTGGCGGGACGGTATCCTGGTGGGCTCCGTTCGCCCGGGTGTCGTGGATACCCCGATGCAGGATCACATCCGGACCCAGACGCCGGAGCGCTTCCCGGCCGTAGACCGATTCATCAAGCTCAAGCAGAACGGCCAGCTCCATACTCCGGAGGACGCCGCCGACTTCGTCCAGTGGGCGCTGCTGGAGACAGGCGACAAGCAGTTCATCGAGCAGGAATGGAACATCAGCGACGAGGACCACGCCCAGCGCTGGCGTGAGACCCGACAGGTCTGAGCACAGCGACACCCTGTAGGGCAATGGAATATTTTTTCCATTAATGAGGGCTGAGTCAGGGATCACAGCATAGGCTATCGTTGTCCCACCTGGTGCGCACCTAGCTTGTTGACCCCGCGGGAAACCGTCTACGGGGACATTGTTGTACACAAGTTGTACTTTTATGCTTGGGCGCAGTGGCTGAAACAATTCGCCACACCCTGCCTCCCGGCTGCGGCGTTTGGGTCGGGAGACCTCTGTGAATGGCCGGCCAGGGCTAAAGGCCCACAGGCCGGCGCATCCGAGCGATGGGAGGACTCATGGAGCAGCGCACCATCTATGTCTGGGACCCGGTGGTACGTGGCAGTCACTGGCTGATCACGCTCCTGTTTGCGGCCTCGTTCTTTACCGCTGTGATCGGCGAGATGCCCGCCCACCTGTGGGTCAGTTACTTGCTGACCGTGGTCGTGCTGGCGCGGATCGTCTGGGGATTCGTCGGGCCGCCACAGGCGCGTTTCTCGCACTTCGTGCCGGGGCCGCGTGCGTTGATGGCGCATCTGCGTGCGATGAGCACCGGAGAGGACCGTCGCTATTTGGGCCATCCGCCGCAGGGCGGTGTGATGGCAGTGATCCTGCTCTTGGGACTGGTGATCGCGTCCGTATCAGGCATGATGCTGCCAGCGCTGGATCGCGGCGCGGGTCCGCTTGGGTTCCTGTACGGGGCGCAACTGCCTGGGGAGTTGATCTCGGATGTGCACATCGTGAGTTCTTATACACTGCTGGCCCTGGTCGGCATGCACATCCTCGGCGTAACGCTCTCCGGTCGGCGTGAGAAGCAGAACCTGACCGCTGGTATGGTCGATGGTTACAAGCGCCCGAGTAGCTGAGGCGAAGAGAGACGGAAACAAGCCGAAACAAGCCCATGGCAGCGTGGCGGGAGAGCCGCGCTGCTTGCGTCTAACATAATTTAACATAATATACCTTCCGCGGCTCTCCGGGTGACCCCGATCGCACGGGTGACTGAGCGGCCAGCCTGCCGACAGCCCGGCGACGGGCCGGTATACTCGCCCCCCGGATCCGATGGCAACGACAAAGGCAACGGCAATGGCCCACCCGGAGTTCCCGCTCGACCCGAACCTGGTCTATCTCAACCACGCCGGGGTCGGCACCTGGCCGCAGCGGACTCGGGATGCCGTCCACCGATTTGCCGACGAATGCCTCCATCGCGGAGCCGCGGACTATCCCAACTGGCTGGAGGCGGAAGACCGTCTACGGGCCCGGCTGGCACGACTGATGGGTGTCGCTGGTGCCGTGTCGGACATCGCCCTGGTGCCGAACACCTCGGCGGGCCTCTCCATGGTCGCCCACGGGGTGACCTGGCAGCCCGGCGACGAGGTGATCATCAACGACCAGGAATTCCCCTCCAATCGCTGGGTCTGGCAATCCCTGGCCCGACACTACGGCGTCCACGTCCGTCAGGTGCGACTGAGCGACGGCGCCACGCCGGAGGACGCCCTCATCGACGCCCTGACGCCACGCACCCGGCTGCTTCCGATCAGCAGTGTCCAGTACGGCACGGGACTGCGCATGGACCTGGAGCGGCTGAGTAACGCCTGTCGCGAGCGCGGCGTCCTGCTCTGCGTCGATGCGATCCAGACGCTGGGCGCCCTTCAGCTTGCCGTGGACGCCGATTTCATTGTCGCGGATGGACACAAGTGGATGCTCGGCCCGGAGGGGATCGGCGGGCTGTACGTCCATCCCCGGGTGCGCGATGAGCTGCGGATCTGGCAGATCGGCTGGCATATGGCCGAAGATCTGGGCGCCTTCGACCGACCCGACTGGGATCCCGCCGGCACCGGCCGGTGCTTGGAACCCGGTAGCCCGAACCTGCTTGGCAGCCACGCCCTCGAAGCGAGCCTGGCGGTGCTCGAGGATGTCGGCTTGAAGGAGGTCGAGCGGCGCGTCCTGACGAACGCCCGGGAGGCCATGGAAGGCGTCCGGCGCCACGGTTTCGAGCTGGTGACACCGACTGAAGCGGATCGCCACGCCGGTATTGTCACCTTCCGCGTCCCGGGCGCCGACCCGGAGCGCCTCCTGGCGGCTCTGCGCGCCCGCGATGTTGCCTGTGCCTCGCGTTGTGGCGGCATCCGTTTCTCGGCGCACTTCTACAACACGGCCGAGGACCTGGAGGAAGCCTGGCGGCGGCTTCAGGCCTGCCTGGCGGCCGAGTGACCCACGGGCCGCAGGGCTGCGGCCAGGTCGAGGAGGATCGCCTCCGCGGCCAGACGTCCATTCAGGGGTTGCTCCAGGCTGCGCCGGTGCTCGCCGATGCGCAGGAACGTCTGGTGCAGCGACTCCGGCGATGCCTGCCGAATCAGCTGTTGCGCCAGGGTTGAGGGCAGCAGCCCGCGATCCGGTGCGCCGTGGCGCTGACGCAGCAGATCCGCGAGGATCGCCGAAACCGCGTCGGCCAACGCCTCCGGCGCCCGTTCCCAGGTCTCTGCCTCTTTGACCGGATCGCCACCGGCACTCAACCGATGAAGCTGCTGGAGCAATGCCTCGTACCCCTCAAGGCCCTGTTCGCGGAGGATGCGCTCGGCCGCCAGCGGCATGCCGCCGGCCAGCGCCAGTGCCTTGTCTGCCCGCTCAGCCCCGGCCGCGGTACGCTCGATTAGCCACTGCCGTGCCGTGCCCCAAGGCGGTGGCGACAACCCGCGCACCGTGCACCGGCTGCGTACGGTCGGTGGCAGCCGCCCCGGTCGCCCGGTAGCCAAGATGAGGAACACCCCTGCGGGCGGCTCCTCCAGTGTCTTGAGCAGGCTGTTGGCCGCTGCGCGGTTGAGCCGGTCGCACGGCACAATCACCGCGACCCGGCTGCCGCTGAGCTGCGCGCTCAGATGCAGGAAATCGACCAGCCCGCGGACGCTATCGACCACGATTTCGCCGCGCTCGCCACCGCGGCTGGGGCTGAGGGTGCGCAGATCGGGGTGGGCCCCGCCACCGGTCAGACGACAGCCACGGCATTCCCCGCAGGGCCGCTGTCCGCCCTCCTCCCCCCCCTGACAGAGCAGCGCCCGGGCCAGGACGCCGGCCAGCAGCCTCTTTCCGAGTCCGGTTCGCCCAGTCAGCAGCAGGGCGTGATGCAACCGACCCTGGTCGTGCAGGGCGAGCAGCCGGTCAAGTTCCGGGAGCAGCCAGGGCGGGAGCTGGCCCCGTCCCTGCCCCGGCGGCACCCAGTCCGGATGCTCGGGTGCTTCGCTCATGACGCACTCCGCGCCGGGAGCAGGTCGGCCAGTGCGGCGCGTGCCTGGCGGGCCACGTCGTCTTCCGGCCGGTTCGCGTCAATGCAACGGAAGCGCGTTGGTTCCGCTGCGGCACGACGGGCGTAAGCGGCGCGCGCCGCAAGGAAGAACGGGTCCTGCTCCTGCTCGAAACGATCCTCCCCGCTGCCCCGACTGGCGACCCGGGAGCGTCCGACCGACGGATCCACATCGAGCAGCAGCGTCCGGTCAGGCACGAAGCCCCCGTGGACCCACTGCTCCAGTACCGCGATCCGTTCATCACCGAGCCCGCGGCCGCCGCCCTGATAGGCGTAGGTGGCGTCCGTAAAGCGGTCGCTGACCACCCAGCGCCCCGTGGCCAGGGCTGGATGGATGACCTGCGCGAGGTGCTCGGCCCGCGCGGCGAAGACGGTCAACGCCTCGGCCTCTGCGCTGAGACCGCTGTACTGCGGGTCGAGGAGCGCGCCGCGCAGGGCCTCGCCGAAAGGCGTGCCCCCAGGCTCGCGGGTGAACAGCGGCCGCTCGATGCCGGCCTCTTCCAGCATCTGCTCGATGGCCCGCAGACAGGTGGTCTTGCCGGCCCCTTCCAGCCCTTCGACGGTGATGAAACGGCCTCGCTCCGTCACTCCTCCTCCAGGATGTAGCGTCGGACGGCCTCGTTGTGCTCGTCCAGCGTGTCCGAGAAATGGTGGCTGCCGTCGCCGCGGGAGACGAAATAGAGCGCACTGCCCGGCTTCGGGTCGACAGCCGCTTTCAGAGAGGCCCGCCCGGGAAGGGCGATCGGGGTCGGCGGCAGGCCGTGGCGCGTGTAGGTGTTGTAAGGCGTATCACGGCGCAGATCGGATCGGCGCAGCCGCCCGTCGTAGTCTTCGCCCAGGCCGTAGATCACGGTTGGATCCGTCTGCAGGCGCATGCCCTGCTCCAACCGCCGCGTGAACACCCCCGCCACCTTCCGCCGCTCGTCATCACGGCCGGTCTCGCGCTCGATGATCGAAGCGAGGGTGAGTACCTCGTAGGGATCTTCCAGGGGCAGTTCCGGCCGTCGCTCGGCCCACACGCGGGCCAGTTCCTGACGCATCTGCCCGAACGCCACGCGCAGCAGATCACGATCCGTGGTACCGCGCGGGAAATGGTAAGTAGTGGGGAAGAACATCCCCTCGGGGTGTCGCTCCCCGAGGCCGAGTTCCTCCATGATCTCATGATCGGGGATACCCTCCAGCGTCTGCTCTACAGCATCGTGTCGGCCCAGGGCCTCGCGCAGGCGTGCAAACGTCCAACCCTCGACCACGGTGAGCGGGTGGAGCTTGACCCGGCCGGCGCGCACCCGCGCCAGGAGCTGACGGACGGTCATGCCCTGCTCCACCGCGTACTCGCCCGCTTTGAGCTCAGCGGAGATACCGGTCAGGCGCCCGTAGATCCGCAGCCCGAATCGCGTCGCCCCGGAGATCCAGCCCCTCGCCTCCAGTTCCCGCCCCAGGGCGTGCAGCGAACTGCCCCGCGGAACCTCTAGGGTCTCGGGCGGATCACTAACGGCCATAGGGCGCTGGTCGAGCTCGTAGAACAGCCAGCCGCCGCCGACGATCGGCAGAAGCACAAGCACAAGCACCGGGGCGAGGATCCACCAGCGCCGCCGGGATGCGCGCGTCACCAACGCCCTTCTCCGCCAACCTCGGGCGGGTCCACCAGCGGCGTGAGCCCGCGACTGCCGATCTGCTCGAGATAGCCGCGACTAACCTTCCCGACTGGGACCCAGGTCCCGGCCACCGAGCGGACCGGCCAGAGGCCGATCAGGCTGTTGGTCAGGAAAACCTCGTCCATCTCGGCGAATTCACCCGGATAGAAACCGCGTTTCTCCACCCGCAGGCCGAACGCCTCGGCCTGCTCCACGATCCAGCGGCGCATCACGCCGGCCACGCCCGAGTGGGTCAGCGGCGGCGTCAGCAACACCCGGTTCCGGACCGCGAAGACGTTGGTCGCGGTACCCTCCACGATGAGCCCGTCGGCATCGAGCATCAAGCCCTCGGCGATGGCCGCATCCCGCCACTCGGAACGGGCCATCACCTGCTCCAGGCGATTGAGGTGCTTGATACCGGCCAGCCGGGGCTGCGCACTGATGCGCGTCCGGCAGAGGCGGACATCGACCCCCTGCCAGCGTTCCGGCGGGATCGCCGGCGGATTGTGAAGCGTCAGGATGCGGGTGGGGATCGGCCGGGACGGGGGCAGGTAGCCGCGCCCTTCACTGCTGCCCCGGGTGTAGACCACCTTGAGCACCCCGCTCTCCACCTTTTCGGTAAGAAAGCGGGCCTCTTCTCGCAGGGTCGCCAATGGTGGCTCCGGGAGCCCCAGCTGCCGCGCCCCGTCCAGCAGCCGGTCCATATGGTAGTCCCATAGACACAGCCGCCCCCGATTCACCGCTATGGTTTCGAACAGACCGTCGCCATAGGCCAGGCCACGGTCCTCGGCATCCAGGGCCGTATCCGCTCTGCCGTTGACCAGTTGCTTACGGCTCAAGGGCCCCCACTTCTCAGCTCGCCTTGCGAAAGATCAGGGAAGCGTTCGTCCCGCCGAATCCGAAGGAGTTGCTGAGTACGGCCTGCAGCCGCTGTTGCCGCGCCTCGCCGGGTACCAGATCGAGACCGGCGCAATCGGCCTCCGGGTGATGGAGATTGCAGGTCGGCGGAATGATCCCGTCGCGCAGCGCCAACACGCTGAATACCGCCTCCAGCCCGCCGGCGGCGCCGAGCAGATGCCCGGTCACCGACTTGGTGGAACTCATGGCCACCTCGCCGGCCCGATCGCCAAACAGGCGCTTGACGGCCGCCGCCTCGGCCAGGTCGCCGACCTGGGTCGATGTACCGTGGGCGTTGATGTAATCGATATCCGCGGGTGCCATGGCGGCGTCTTCAAGGGCCCGCGCCATACAGCGCTGCGCCCCCTCGCCGCTCTCGGCAGGCTGCGTGATGTGATGGGCATCCGAGCTGGTGCCGAACCCGGCCAGCTCGGCCAGTATGGTCGCCCCGCGCGCTCGCGCATGGGCATAGGACTCCAGCACCAGGACCGCCGCGCCTTCGCTCAGGACGAAACCATCGCGATCGACATCCCAGGGGCGACTGGCCGTCGAGGGATCATCGTTGCGACTCGACAGCGCCCGCGCCGACGAGAACGCCGCCAGTCCCAGCGGGGTGATGCACTTCTCCGCACCGCCGGCGATCATGACGTCCGCGTCTCCGGCGGCAATCATGCGGGCGGAGACACCGAGGTTGTGGGTGCCCGCCGCGCAGGCGGTGACGGTTGAGAGATTGGGGCCGCGCAGTCCGTAGTGGATCGATAGGTTCCCGGCCGCCATATTGATCACGCTGCTCGGCACCAGGAAGGGAGAGACCTTGCGTGGCCCACCCTCCATCAGGGCCTGGTGGCCCGTCTCGATCCCCAGGATACCGCCGATGCCGGAGCCAACGGACAGCCCGATCCGGTCCGCGTTGTCCTCGCGGATCTCCAGGCCGCTCGACTCCAGGGCTTCGGCACAGGCGCCGAAGGCATAGTGGATGAACGGGTCCATCCGCCGTGCTTCTTTGCGCGGCAGATACTGGGACACATCGAAGCCCTCGATCGTCCCGCCGAACTGGACCGCGTAGGCGGACGTATCAAACTCGGTGATGGTCCGGATCCCGCTGCGGCCCTCGGTCACCGCGGACCAGGCTTCATCAGCGGAGTGACCGACCGGAGAGACCACCCCCAGCCCGGTTACGACAACGGCTCGATCATCCATACCCTTGTGCCCTTCGGGGCGCAGAATGTATCGGGGCCGGTCCACCGGACCGGCCCCGCTGCGCCTTCAGACTGTGGCCCGTGGGGGTTACCCCTCCAGGTGCTTCTTGATGTAGTCCACGGCCTGCTGGACCGTCGTAATCTTTTCGGCTTCCTCGTCGGGGATCTCGCACTCGAACTCCTCCTCGAGCGCCATCACGAGCTCGACGGTGTCCAGCGAGTCGGCGCCAAGGTCGTCCACGAACGAGGCCTCACCAGTGACCTCTTCCTCTTTGACCCCCAGTTGCTCGACGACGATTTTCTTGACGCGATCTTCGATGCTGCTCATTAAAAGGTCCTCCGAGGTTCTAATTGGCGCAGTCTTCCGGCTGCGGCGCGTATTGTAGGGGAACAGTTCGCTGAGTACCAGAACGCCCCAGCGGAATCCTGAACCATTTACAAGATACTGTTTAACAACGAGTTTTAAGCCATGTGCATGCCGCCGTTGACGTGCAGTGTCTCGCCCGTGATGTAACCGGCGGACGGCGAGGCCAGGAAAGTCACCGCCGCGGCGATATCCTCCGGGCTGCCAAGCCGCTCCAGGGGCACATTGCCAATCAGCGCCGCCCGCTGCTCCTCGCTCATGGCGGCCGTCATATCCGTCTCAATGAATCCGGGCGCTACCGTGTTCACCGTGATGTTGCGCGCACCGAGCTCCCGGGCCATCGACTTGGTCAGGCCCATGATGCCGGCCTTCGCCGCAGAGTAATTGGCCTGACCGGCGTTGCCCATGGCCCCGACGACCGAACCGATGTTGATGATGCGCCCGCCGCGCGCCTTCATCATGCCGCGCAGGCACGCCTTGCTCATGCGGTAGACGGAGCTGAGGTTCGTGTCGATGATCTGATCCCACTCATCATCCTTCATCCGCATGAGCAGGTTGTCGCGGGTGATGCCGGCGTTATTCACCAGGATGGTTGGCGCCCCGAAGTCACGGCCAATGGCGCCCAGCACCTCGGCAATCTGCTCCGAGTCGGTGACATCCAGTGCCATCCCGGTGCCCATAAGCCCGGCCTCCGACAGGCGCTGCCGAATTCCCTCGGCGCCCTGCTCGCTGGTGGCGGTCCCGATGACCGTCGCGCCGGCGCGGCCGAGGGACTCCAGAACGGCTTGGCCGATGCCCCGGCTCGCCCCGGTTACCAGGGCGATATGCCCCTGCAGGTCGTCTTTGCCGTGCACGCTGCCTCCTTCAAACAAAAGCTGTCCGGATGGGGTTAGCTGGTCGCCGGGAAACGGCGCAGCATGTCGTCCAGAGTGTCCGGCTCGCTGAGCGATCCGCCCTGAAGGCTGCGCTCAATCCGGCGAGTCAGTCCGGTCAGAACCTTGCCCGGGCCGCACTCCGCCAGGACCTGAACGCCTTCGCCGCTCATCTTCTGGACCGTCTCCGTCCACCGCACCGGGTTCGCCAGCTGCTCGACCAGCCGGCGGCGGATCGACGCAGCGTCCCGGCTGACCGAGACATCGACGTTGTGGATGACCGGACGGCGCGGCTCCTCGATCGCTACTTCCTCGAGGCGCTGGGCCAGACGCTCGGCGGCTGGCTGCATGAGGCTGCAGTGGGACGGCGCGCTGACTGGCAGCGGCAGAACTCGCTTGGCGCCGGCCTCCTTCGCGGCGGAACCGGCCCGTTCCACTGCCTCCTGGTTGCCGGCGATGACCACCTGTCCCGGCGCGTTGAAGTTGACGGGCTGCACGACGGCCCCCTGGGCGGCGCCGGCGCAGATCTCCCGGATCTTGTCGTCCTCAAGCCCGATGACCGCCGCCATGGCGCCCTCGCCGGCCGGCACGGCCTCCTGCATGTAGCGACCGCGCTCGGCCACCAGCGCGGCCGCATCGGCGAGCTGCAGCGACTCGGCAGCCACCAGCGCGCTGTACTCCCCCAGGCTGTGTCCGGCCAGCACCGCCGGCTCCGCACCGCCTCGTTCCTGCCAGACGCGCCACAGCGCCACGCTGGCGACCAGGATGGCCGGCTGCGTACGATCGGTCCGATCGAGTTCCTCAGCTGGCCCGTTCGCGATCAGTTCCCAGAGATCGTAACCCAGCGGCTCGGAGGCTTCGCCGAAGGTCTCGCGGACCGTTTCGTCTTCCTGCCAGGCCGCCATCATCCCGACCGCCTGGGAGCCCTGGCCGGGAAAGACCATTGCAAATTCCGGGGTGTGATTGCTCATCTCAGCTCCTGCACGGAATCCATCTCGGGAGGGCTAGTACCGGACCAGCGCCGACCCCCAGGTAAACCCGCCACCAAAGGCTTCCAGCAGCAGGGTCTCCCCGCGCTGGATGCGACCGTCACGCACCGCGGTATCCAAGGCGATGGGGATCGACGCAGCCGACGTGTTGCCGTGCTCGCCCACCGTCACCACCACGCGCTCCATGGGCAGATCGAGCTTCTTCGCGGTGGCCTGGATGATGCGGATATTCGCCTGATGCGGGACGAGCCAGTCGACCTTGCCCTTGTCGACCCCGGCCGAGTCCAGGGTCTCTTCGACAATCCGCGTAAGGGTGTTCACGGCCACCTTGAACACCTCGTTGCCCCGCATGTGGATGTAGCCGCTTTCGGCCCCGAGGGCGGCGTAGCCCCGCCCCGGCCCCCACGGGACATACAGCAGCGGCTCATAGCGACCGTCACAGTGCAGGTGGGTGGAGAGCACACCGGGTTCGTCCGAGGCCTCGAGCACCACAGCTCCACCGCCATCCCCGAAGAGCACGCAGGTCCCGCGATCCTCCCAGTTGAGGATGCGGGTCATCGCCTCGGCACCGATCACCAGGGCACGGCGCGCATCACCGCAACGCACGAAACGCTCGGCGATACCCAGAGCGTAGATAAACCCTGAGCAGGCCGCCGAGATGTCGAAGGCCGCCGCACCGGGACGCACCCCAAGGGCGCGCTGCAGGGACGAGGCCGTACTTGGGAAGATCCGGTCAGGCGTGCAGGTGGCGACGATGACCAGATCGATCTCATCGCCGCTGACTCCGGCCGCTTCCAGCGCCCGCTGCGCCGCGATCCGACCGAGATCGCCGCAGACCTCCTCATCGGCGATCACCCGCCGCTCGCCGATCCCCGTGCGCTCGCGGATCCACTGATCCGAGGTCTCGACATGCTGCTCGAGATCCTTGTTTGTGATCACACGTTCGGGGAGGTAGCTCCCGGTGCCGATTATCCTTGCGTTGCTCACGCCCCTTCTCTCGCCCCCAGCAGCCGCTCGATGCGCGCATTGATCAGGTCCGGGACCCCCTGTTCGGCCTCCCGGACAGCGGTGTCGATGGCCCGACCAAAGGCAAAGCTGTCCGCCGAACCGTGACTCTTGAGGGCAACCCCCCGCAGGCCGAGCAGGCTCGCGCCGTTATACTGACGGGGATCGATACGCCCGCGCAGGGAACGCAGCACCGGCAGCGCGATCAACCCGGCGATCCGCGAGAGAGGGTTGCGGCGGAACTCCCTGCGCATGTACTCGGAGATCAGTGACGCCACGCCTTCACTGGACTTTAGGGCCACGTTGCCGACGAATCCGTCGCAAACGACCACGTCGGCCTCGCCCTTGAAGATGCCGTCGCCCTCGATGTAACCGGTGTAGTGGATCTCCCGGGACTCCAGCAGCAGCTCCGCGGCGTGCTTGACCGACTCGTTGCCCTTGATCTCCTCTTCCCCGATGTTCAGCAGCCCCACACGCGGACGCTCCACCCCGTGGACAGCCTCCGCGGCCACCGCCCCCATGACAGCAAACTGAAAGAGGTGGTCGCCGGTGCAGTCGACGTTGGCACCGAGATCCAGCATGTGTGTGGCACCGTCAAGCGTGGGGAGGGTGCTCATGATCGCCGGCCGGTCGATGCCCGGCAGGGTCTTCAACAAGTAGCGGGCGGTCGCCATGAGCGCACCGGTGTTCCCGGCGCTTACACAGCCATCGGCCTCCCCGGCCTTGACCATCTCCAGGGTGACACGCATGGACGAATCCTTCTTGGAGCGCAGCGCCTGGGAAGGCGGCTCGTCCATGGCCACGACCTGCGTGCAGTGGCGCACGCTCACGCGCTCGGCATCGCCGTACCTCTCCGCCCGGAGGTGCTCGCGCAGGGTCTCTTCCTGCCCCACGAGCACCACGTGGAGATGGGGGTGGCGTTCCAGCGCCCGCAAAGCAGCGGGGACCACGACACTGGGTCCGTGATCCCCGCCCATAGCGTCCAGCGAAAGGATTATATGGCCCGTCATGCCTTCACCCGCTCGACGACTGGGCAATACCCCGCGATGACGACCACGGCGGAGCGGCTCAGTCGTCCTGCCCGCGGGTCACCTTGCGGCCCCGGTAGTAGCCGTCGGCGCTGATGTGGTGACGGCGATGAGTCTCGCCGGTGCTCTGCTCCGTGGCGAGCGTCGGCTTGCTCAGGCTGTCGTGGGAGCGACGCATGCCACGCTTGGAGGGCGTCTTGCGATTCTGTTGTACGGCCATTGTCTAATCACTCCGATCGGTTCAGAAATTCGTTTTTGGCGGGGCCCTGGTTAGTCATCTGCCTCGTGGCGGCGGACCTTGCCCTGCAGGCTGGCAAACGGGCTGAGGGCTTCCCGCGCGATACCGGCCTCGTGTTCGGGGGGCGTGCAATCCGCCCCTGTATGCCGCGCCACCACCGGCAGCGCCAGCAGGATCTCTTCCTCGACGACCTGCAGGGGCCGAACCGCCGAGCCGCAGACATAGGGCTCCAGCTCGTCGGGCAGGGCCTCGCCCTCCTCCTCGGTCGCCACGATGACCACCCGGAAGGCGACGACCACCGGGTGATGATAAACCCCGAGGCAGCGCTGGCACGTCAGCGGCACGTCCGCCTCGATGCGCCCCGCCAGTTCCCGCCGGCCCGCGTCATCCAGGCTGCCTTCCAGGCGAGCCCACGCCTGCCCTTCCTGGATCGCCAGCAACGGCGCCAGGCGCGGCATGGTCGGCAGCGCCAGAGTGCCCTGGTGGACACGAGGCGGCGTGCCAAAATCGTCTGGAGCCAGCCCATCCGGCAACATAAGGGTCTGCATACTAGCCCCGCCACCGGATACTGTAAAGTGCTGGCACTGCGCCGTTTACGGCGCTAGGGTGCACGGCGTTCCAAGCCAATGGGTCTTAATCCATGTCTGAAGCAGGATCGCTGATTCTGGCCTCCGCATCGCCTTATCGTCGGGCGCTACTCGAACGTCTGGGCATCCCGTTTGAGATCGATGCCGCTTCTATTGACGAGACCATCGCCAGCGGCGAATCCCCGGAAGGCGCCGTGGCGCGCCTAGCGCGGGAGAAGGCCCGGGCGGTGGCCGAGCGTCGCCCCGGAGCCGTGGTGATCGGCAGCGACCAGGTGGCGGCACTCGGCAGCGAGATCCTCGGCAAGCCCGGAAGCGAAGAGCGTGCCCGAGAGCAACTGAGCCGCTACTCCGGCCAATGCGTGCGCTTTCTCACCGCAGTCTGCGTATGCCAGGACAGCGCCGAGGAACACCTGCTGGAAACCGTACAGGTCCGGTTCCGGAGCCTCGACGCAGAGACCATCGAGCGTTACGTCCGAGCCGACCATCCCCTCGACTGTGCCGGGGCAATTCGCTCGGAGGGCCTTGGTGCCGCTCTGCTGGAGTCCGTGGAGAGCAACGACCCCTCGGCGCTCATCGGCCTGCCGCTGATCGGCGTCGCCCGGCTTCTGCGCGACAAGGGCTACCGTTTGCCCTGATCCCCCTGCGGGGGGGGGGGGCCCCCCCGGGGGGGGGCCCGGGGGGGGGGGCCCCCCCCCCCCCCCCCGGGGGGGGGGGCCCCGCCCGGGGGGCCGGCCCGCAGCGCGACATCAGCGGGGCTGATACTCGAGACTCTGCAACGACTGGTAGACCCCCTGCCCCACGGCGGTGCCGAAACGCTCGGCGAGTTGGGAGAGGAAGTCCCGACGGGCTGTGTAGTCGACGAGCTCCTCCTCGCCGATCACGTCCCGGGCAACGCTGCGCACACTGCCGATCTCGTCGGCAAGCCCCTTGTCGAGACTCTGCCGCCCGGTCCAGATCAGCCCCGAGAACAGGCGCTCCTCGTCGGCTCCAGCTGCGTCGATCTGCTCCCCGCGCCCGTCACGGACCGCGGCGATGAACTGGCCATGGATATCGTCGAGCATAGTGCGGACGTGCTCGACATGGTCCTCGTTCTCCGGCGCGAAGGGATCGAGGAAGGCCTTGTCCTCTCCGGCCGTATAGATTCGCCGCTCGATGCCGAGTTTCTCCAGCGCCTCGCCAATACCGAAGCTGCCCATGATCACCCCGATCGAGCCCACGACGCTCGACTCGTTGACGTGGATCCGGTCGGCGGCGGCAGCCACGTAGTATGCGCCGGAGGTGCCGACGTCCTCGATGACCGCATGGACCGGGATGTCTTCATGCTCGTCGCGCAGGCGCCGGATCTCCTGGTAGATCTGCCGGGCGTGCACGGCGCTCCCGCCGGGGCTGTTGATGCGCAGCACCACCCCGGCGACATCGTCCGCCTCGAAGGCGCGCTCCAAGCCGCGGATCACCTGCTCGGCGCTGGCCGCAGAATCCGACATGATCGGACCATCGATCCGCACCTCAGCCGTGTGCGGGCCAACCTCCTCTTCGGCAGCGAAATCAAGGCGCCCGAGGGAGATCGCCACCAAGACAACCACCGCCAGAACGGCACCGCGGGTAATCAGGCGCCAGCGCCGTGCCCGCCGCTGCTCGCGGATATTCTCCTTCAGCAGCTCCAGTAGCGCTTCGCGCTCGGATGTCTCTTCGCTCATGCTGACTCCTCGTCTTGGGATTGCGACAGGCGCTCAAGCACCGCCTGCAACTCATCGCCCAGCGGTGCCTCGATACATAGGGGCTCCCCACTGTCCGGATGCTGGAATCGCAGCGATGAAGCATGCAAAAACAACCGGCGCAGGCTGCACTCACGCAGCGCGGCATTCGCCGCACGATCGCCGTAGCGCTCATCGCCGGCGACCGGGTGGCCGATATGGCGGGCGTGGACCCGGATCTGGTGAGTGCGTCCGGTCTCCAGCCGCGCAGTGACCAGAGTCGCCCGCACCCACCGCTGTACCGGGCGGAATTCGGTCACCGCCGCCCGCCCCTGCTTGCTGACGCGCACCTGGCGATCCCGCGGTGCGCCGGGCAGGCGCTCCAGAGGCGCGTCCACCCGCACCGGCATCGCCCCACGCACCCGCCCGGCCAGAAGCGCGGCGTAATGCTTTTCCACCTTGCCCTGGCGAAGCTGCTCGTGGAGCCGACGCAGGGTGGAGCGCCGCTTGGCCAACATCAGGCAACCGCTGGTCTCTTGGTCCAACCGGTGAACCAGCTCAACGAAGGGAAGGTCTGGCCGAATACCCCGGATCGCCTCGACCAACCCGACACGCACGGTAGAACCGCCATGCACAGCAAGCCCCGACGGCTTGTCCAGGATTAGCAGCCGTTCATCCTCGTAGAGGACCCCATCGCGCAGTCGCGCCTCTAGGCCGTCGGGCAGCCCGCCGGAAGCGACCTCAGCGGGCTGACGCTGCCCCGAAACCGGCGGTATGCGCACCACCTCCCCGGTGCTCAGGCGGCGCGTGGGCCGCGCCCGCCCCCCGTCGACCCGGACCTCCCCCTTGCGCAGCAGGCGATAGATCCGGCTGCGCGGAACGCCCTTGAGCTGGCGCAGGAGGAAGTTGTCGATTCGTTGCCCGGCCTCTTCGGCCAGTACCTGATGGTGTCGAACCTTGGGATCAGAGGCACTCATTCGGAAATTTTAGCAAAAGAAGAAATTTGAAGGGTGACGCAAGTCACTGATACAATTAGCCGCACGTGGCGACCGGTTAAGCCGGGATCCGCGACGACGGGTTTCATGCAGTGTCGCACCTCGTGCGGCACTGATTGCAGCACCAGAACGAGACAACGGGCCCGCGCCCGGACGCGGCGCGGGCCACTTGACCACGACCAACAAGCCCTGCGCCCCTTCAACAGGAGTCGAGCGCGGATGACACGGACGGATCTGTCGCACTGGATGGTCTGGCTCGCCGCCTGGTCGGCGCCACCAATGTCGCCCGAGCGGCCCTTGGTGGCGTGGCCAGATACGACGCCGACGTACCAGTCCGTCCTGTCCGGCGGCCTGGAAGCGATGGCGGCAGGGCTGCGGAGATTGCGCACCCATGAAAAGAATGCTGATCAACGCAACTCAGCCGGAAGAGTTGCGCGTTGCGCTGGTGGACGGCCAGATCCTCTACGATCTCGACATCGAGGCGCCCTCCCGCGAGCAGAAAAAGGCGAACATCTACAAGGGGATCATCACCCGGGTTGAGCCGAGCCTGGAGGCCGCGTTCGTCCAGTACGGTGCGGAGCGCCACGGCTTTCTGCCCTTCAAGGAAATCGCGCCCGCCTACTTCACCTCGGCGGATGGTCAGCGGAACACGCCGAAAGACGGCCTGCGCGAAAACCAGGAAGTCCTCGTCCAGGTCGATAAGGAGGAGCGTGGCAACAAGGGCGCCGCGCTGACCACTTATATCAGCCTGGCCGGGCGCTACCTGGTGCTCATGCCGAACAACCCCCGGGCCGGCGGCGTGTCCCGCCGGATCGAAGGCTCCGATCGCGCCGAGATTCGTGAAAGCCTGCGCCAGCTCGATGTCCCGGAGGGCATGGGCTTGATCGTGCGTACAGCGGGCGTGGGGCGCAGCACCGAAGAGCTCCAGTGGGACCTGGATTACCTGCTCAAGCTCTGGGACGCCATCCAGAACGCCACCGCCGAGCGCGCCGCTCCGTTTCTGGTCTACCAGGAGAGCGACGTCATCATCCGCGCCCTGCGCGACTATCTCCGCTCGGACATCGGCGAAATCCTGGTTGATGACGACGAGGTCTTCGCCAAGGCGCGCGACTTCATCGAGCAGGTCATGCCGTACAACCGGCAGAAGCTCAAGCAATACACCGACCCGGTGCCCCTCTTCTCGCGCTACCAGATCGAGAGCCAGATCGAGTCGGCGTTCCAGCGGGACGTGCGCCTCCCTTCCGGCGGTGCGATCGCCATCGACCATACCGAGGCGCTGATCTCCATCGACATCAACTCCTCGCGCGCCACCAAGGGTGCTGACATCGAGGAGACGGCGCTTAACACAAACCTCGAGGCCGCCGACGAGATCGCCCGGCAACTGCGCCTGCGCGACCTCGGTGGCCTGATCGTGATCGACTTCATCGACATGGGTCCGCCGCGCCACCAGCGGGAGGTGGAGAATCGGCTGCGTGAGGCGGTCAAGGCGGATCGGGCCCGGGTGCAGATCGGGCGAATCTCCCGGTTCGGCCTTCTGGAGATGTCCCGGCAGCGCCTGCGCTCCTCGCTTGGTGAGGCCCACCAAGAGGTCTGCGGTCGGTGCGGCGGCCAGGGCACGGTGCGCAGCGTCGAGTCCCTGGCGTTGTCGATTTTGCGCATCATCGAGGAAGAGGCGATGAAGGAGAAGACCGGGCGCGTGCTCGCCCAGCTCCCGATCGAGGTCGCCACCTTCCTGCTCAACGAAAAGCGGGCCCAGATCGCCGAGCTCGAACACCGCTACGGCGTGCACGTCCTGCTGATCCCGAACCGCAACCTGGAGACCCCGCATTACGACGTCCAGCGCGTGCGTACCGACGAGGGGCTCGAGCAGAGCGGCTCCAGCTACAACCTGGCGACACCCGCGCCGGAGCCGACCGTCATCGAAGCGGGCCTGCCGGCCAGCCGGCCACCGGCACCCGCCGTGCAGGGTGTAACCCCCAGCGCGCCGGCGCCCGCGCCGGAATCGCAACAAACATCGGACGCTGCAGCCGGGGATGGCCACCAGGAGGAGGATGCCCCGCTGAGTTCGATCTTCCGCCGTCTCCGCGGCCTGCTGTTCCAGAGCGCGCCCGGCGACGAGCGCACCGAAGAGGGGGATTCCGGACGCGAGAAGAAGCCACGGTCCCGGAGCGAGCGGAGCTCCAGTGATGGCAACGGCTCCAGCACCGGCCAGAACAGACGGGGAACCCGGCGCGGTGGCCGCTCCCGCGGCGGCGGCCGGAGTCGACGCAGCCCCGGCGGTGGTGCCAGCGAGGGCGGCAACGGTCAGCAGCAAAACGAGCAGGAGAGCCCGTCGAAGGGCGCGTCGAGCGAAGCGCCCCGCGCCCCGGATGAGACCAAGGGGCACGGTGGCAACGGCGGCAAAGGGCGTTCCACGGGCGGCAAGCGCAAGAATGCCGGTGGCAACGGCAAGGCTGAGGCCACCGCCGAGCCCCCGGAGGACGATGCCCAGACCACGGACGCTGACAGCGGCAGCACCCGGCAGGACACCCCCTCGGCGGCAGCGGGTCAGGACGACACCTCCCGCAACGCCGAAGCCCGCTCCGCCCGCAGCGGTCGCAGCCGCCGCGGGCGCCGCGGGGGTCGCCGGCGCCGTCGCTCCAGCAACGGCAACGAGCACGCCGACGGATCCACCACCGCCTCAGGCGCGGAGGAGAACGGCGACACGGGGCCGGAATCCCCGGCACCTGACCCGGCGGCTGCCGCATCGCCCGCCACTTCCACGCCGGCGGGCGCGGATGCGGAGAAGACGCCGGACAAACCTGCAAACGCGCCGGACCGGGCGGATACACAGCCCCCGAGCGCGGGCGGGCAGCAAGATGCCCCGCGGCCAGACAAGGGGAACCGGAAACCGGGGGACAACGGAAAGGCGCGCGCGGAACAGAAGCCCGCCACCCACGCGGAGGCGAAAGCGGAGAAGACCGCCCCTACCCCGAGCGCGGAGACCGGGGATGTACAGCCCTCACAGCCGTCTGCTGGCCCCGCGCCCCGGGGAAGCGCCGACGATGCGGCCCAGGGCAACGGCGGGCGCAAACAGGTCCGCTCGGGGCGTCCGCGCCGACCGAAGCAGGCTTCTACATCCGGAACCGAGGCATCATCACCAACCAGCGATGATCGCACCTCGACCCACGCGGAAGGTGAAGGGGCGGAAAAGGCCGAGTAACCGCCGCCCTATCCGCCCAATAACGGTTGACTGCGGGCGGCGTCACGCCGCCCGCAGTCTTTCGTGACTAGCCCTGGTTCCGGCGTACCTCGTCGATCAGCCCATCGGCGGCATCCTGGATCAAGTCGAGCACGTGCTCGAAACCGCGCTCACCGCCGTAGTACGGGTCGGGCACCTCCCGCTCACTGCGGGTGCGGGCGTAATCGAGAAAGAGTCCGAGCTTGTGCTTGTGCTTCGGCGGGCAATCGGCTTGGAGGATGCCGAGGTTGGCCTCGTCCATAGCCAGGATCAGATCGTGCTCCTGGAAGTCGTAGCGCTCCACCTGGCGGGCACGCAGGTCACTGATGTCGACCCCGCGCCGCCGCGCGGCCTCTTGGGCGCGCTGGTCCGGCCCTTTGCCGACGTGGAAGTCATGGGTGCCCGCGGAGTCGAGGTCCACGTGGTGGTCAAGCCCCTCCTCGCGCAGACGCTGGCGCAGCACCCCCTCCGCTGTCGGCGAACGGCAGATATTGCCCATACAAACTAGAAGTATCTTCATTTTGCTTTCCTGATCAGTCGGTTCCACGAAACCTGCACCCTACAGAGACCGCACCTTTTTACGGTTGAGGTGACTGCAGTCGTCGAGCCACTGCCTCCAAGTCGGCCGGCGTATCGACGCCGGGACCCGGACGCTGTTCGGTGACGGCAACCTGGATCGCAAAACCGTGCCACAGTGCCCGGAGCTGTTCCAGCGACTCAAGCTGCTCCGGCGGCGCCGGTTCCAGCCCCGGGAAGCGGCGCAGGAAGGCGACGCGGTAAGCATACAGCCCCAAGTGCCTGAGCCACCCGCCGGCCGCCACCGTCGTGTCATCGATCGCGCCGAAGCGCTCCCGGTCCCAGGGGATCGGCGCCCGGCTGAAATACAGGGCGTGGCCACGCCGGTCCCGCACCACCTTGACCACCGAGGGCTCGAAAAGCTCACCGGCTTCCGAGATCGGGGTTGCCAGCGTGGCGATGGCGGCTCCGGGATCGGCCCCGAGTCGTTCGGCCACCAAAGTGACCAACCCCGGCGGCATCAGTGGCTCATCGCCTTGCAGATTGACCACGATGGCGTCATCGACTAGCGCCAACCGATCGACCACCTCGGCAATGCGGTCCGTGCCGGTTGGGTGATCCGGGGCGGTTAATAAAACCTCCGCCCCGAAGTCGAGGCAAGCCGATTCAATGCGCCGGTCGTCGGTAGCCACCACAACGCGCTCCGCGCCACTCTCGACCGCCCGCCGGTGTACATGCCGGATCACCGGCTCGCCGAGCAGATTGGCCAGCGGCTTACCGGGCAGCCGGGAAGCACCGAAGCGAGCCGGTATGACGACGGTGAACGCTGGGGGGGTCATGGCCGCTCCTCCCGGGTACCGAGCCGGTCGATCAGCCCGGTCACCGCTGCGGATAGCTTCGCTCCGGGAACCAGCTCCACGGGCAGGTACCAGAGGCGGTCTACCCCGGGCAGGTTTCGACACTTCACGGCATCCTTCTCGGTCATCACGACAGGCCGCTCATCGACAAAGGCAAAGTCCCCCGGTGAAAAGGCGTGGTGGTCTGGGAATACGTGACGTTCCGCCACGCGGATCCCCGCCTCCTCCAGGGAAGCAAAGAACCGCTCGGGATGGCCGATACCGGCCACGGCGTGGGCCATGCCATCCGGCCAGGGCCGCTCGCTGCCATCCACGGCAAGGGGGGAGCCCGGACGCAGACGAAACACGCTATCGCCCTCGGGGACCGCGTCGCCGTTCACCGCAACGATATCCACTGTGGCCAGCCGACCGGCCGGTTCCCGCAACGGCCCGGCCGGCAGCAGTCGCCGGTTGCCCAGCCTGCGCCGCGCATCCAGAACCACGATTTCGGCGGCTCGCCGCATCCGGTAGTGCTGTAGCCCGTCGTCACTGACCACCACATCGCAGCCCGCCTGCCAGGCCGCGCGTACCGCGGCCGGGCGATCAGCACCGACCCGTACCGGCACCCCGCAACGCCGCGCAAGCAACACCGGCTCGTCACCCACCTGCCCAGGGTCCGACTCCGCAGTCACGGTCACCGGCCCCTTCCCGGCCCGACCGCCGTAACCGCGCGCTACAATCCCCGGCTGCCAACCCTGCTCCCGCAACCGCGCGACCAGCCACGCCACCAGCGGGGTCTTGCCCGTGCCACCGACAAAGAGGTTGCCGACCACGATCACCGGCACGGGGGATACCGGACGGCCAAGCCAGCCGCGCTGGTAGAGTCCCCGACGCAACGCCACCACACCCCCGTAGAACGCGGCGAGCGGCGCCAGAGCGCGCGCTGCCGGACCGCCTTCCAGCCAGAAGCGCGGGACGGACATCAGCCTACCCTTCCACCGGAAGATCGGTGCGGTCTTCGAACTGCATCCGGTACAGCCCGGCGTATCGCCCGCCGCGTTCGAGCAGCTCGCGATGCGTACCGCGCTCGACGATTCGTCCGCCGTCAAGGAAGAGGATCTGATCCGCGTTCTCGACCGTCGAGAGCCGGTGGGCAATGACAAAGCTCGTCCGGCCCTCCATCAGACGCTCCAGCGCCCCTTGGATGTGTCGCTCGGACTCCGTGTCCAGCGCCGAGGTCGCCTCGTCCAAGATCAGGATCGGAGCATCCTTGAGCACCGCCCGGGCTATGGCGATGCGCTGGCGCTGCCCGCCGGAGAGCAGCACCCCATCCTCACCCACCTCGGTCTCGAAGCCCTGCGGCAGGGCCTCGATGAAGCCGGTTGCGTTGGCGGCATCCGCTGCCGCGCGGACCTGGTCATCGCTCACCGCCCCCTGGGCCCCGAAGCGGATGTTGTCGGCCACCGAGGCGTTGAACAGCATCACATTCTGCCCGACCATCGAGAACTGTCGGCGCAGATCGGCCAGCCGGTACTCTTGCAGCGGCAGCCCGTCGAGGCGGATCTCACCGCCGGTCGGCTCGTAGAAGCGCGGGAGCAGATTGACCAGCGTCGTCTTGCCGCTGCCCGACGGCCCCACCAGCGCCACGGTCTCGCCGGCCTGCACATCCACATCGATCCCGCGCAGGACCTCCCGCTCGCCGTCGTAGGAGAACCGTAGACCCTCCAGCTCGACGTGCCCCCCGGCGCGATCAATGCCCCGTGTACCATGATCCGGCTCCTGCGGGGCGTCCACCACATCAAAGATGCTCTGCGCAGCCGTCAGCCCCTTCTGGATGGTCGCGTTGACAGCGACCAGGGACTTGAGCGGCGGATTCAGCAACAGGATAGCGCCGGCAAACGAGACAAAAGTACCCACAGTTATGGTCTCAACCACCGCATCGACGGTGACAAGGTAGATCACCACCGCCAGGGCGATGCCGGCAACCAGGCGGATCAGCGGAACCGAGGCGTACTTGGTGGCCATGAATTTCATGAACTGCTTGCGGTTGCGCTCGTTCACGCGCTCGAAACGCTGCCGCTCGCGATCCGCCTGCCCGAAGGCCTTGACCACCTGATAACCGTGCACGCTCTCTTCGGCTACGCTGCCCACGCCACCGACGGCGTGGTGGATGCGCTTGCTGATCTTGCGGAAGCGCTTGGTGATGTAGGCGATGATCCCACCGACCACGGGCAGAACCCCGAGCACGATCAGCATCAGCCACGGTGAGAGGTAGGTCATGTAGCCCAGCAGAAAGACCACCCGCGCGCCGTCCTGGATTAGGCTCAAGACGGCACGCGTCACCGCACCGGCCACCTGCTCGGCTTCATAAGTGAGCTTGGAAACCAACCGGCCCGAGGACTGCTGGTCGAAGACCCAATTCGGCATGACCAGCAGCCGGTCGTGAACGTCCAGCCGCAAACGCTTGACCAGCTGGCGACCGATCCAGGTCATCAGATAGTGGGAGGTGAAGTGAGCAACGCCCTGGAAAACGATGAACACGATCAGCAGCAACGCATAAAAGCGGATCGTGGCTGCATCCTGCTCGACGAAACCGTCATCGAGCAGCGGCCGGATCAACGCCACCACGCCGGTCTGCGTGCCGGCAAGCGCCAGCATCGCCAGGATCGCCACCACTCCCACCTTCCAGTGCGGTAGGACGTACCCGACGAACAGCCGACGGAACGTCGGCCACGTCCGGCGATCCAGCTTGCGCGTCTGAGCGCTGTCGGGCAGTGGCTGCCCAGGGGCTTGTGCTTGCGTGCTCAAACCGTCTCCCTCACGGGTCGTCGGAGCGTGTGGTGGCGATGGAAACGCGATCGATACCGACCCGGCCGGCCCCATCGAGCGCACGGACCACGGCCCGGTGCGGAGCATCAGCGTCGGCGCGGACCACGATTCCGGCAACGTCTCCGGCCTCCCGCGCCTCCTCCAGTGCCCGGACCAGGGTGTCGATCTCCCGATTGACCAGGGGGCTGCCGTCGACGAAGTACTCCCCTTCGGCGCTGATGCCGATCTCGAGCAAACGGGGCTGCGCTTCCTCGGTCTCCTGTTCGGCCTCGGGCAGTGTGATGTCGAGGCCGACCTGATCGACGAAGGTGGTGGTCACCATGAAGAAGATCAGCAGCAGGAAGACGACGTCGATCAGCGGCGTCAGATTGAGATCTGGCTCGTCCCGGCGTTGGCGGCGTCGCAGGTTCAAGCTGTCCCCCGATCGCGCTGTGCCGAGCGCTCAGGATCGCTGGCCTCTAGCAGCAGCATGGCCTCCTGTTCCATCTCGACCACGCGGTCATCCACCAGCCCGCGCAGATAGCGGTACGCCATCAGCGCCGGAATGGCCACCGTCAGCCCGGAGGCCGTCGTGATCAACGCCTCGGCGATACCCCCGGAGAGCGCCTGCATGTCCCCAAGCCCCTCGGCACTGATCGCACCGAACACCTTGATCATCCCGATCACGGTACCCAGCAGGCCCAGCAGCGGGCTGATCGCAGCGATCGTGCCCAGTGTATTCAGGTAGCGCTCGAGACGGTGCGCCTCGTGTCGGCCGGCATCCTCAATAGCCTCGGCCATCACACTGCGGCCGTGGTGCCGGTTGGCCAGACCGGCCGCCAGGATCCGGCCCAGCGGTGAACTCTCCTTGAGCGTCTCTAGGTGATGGGCCTCGAGCTCATGCTCCTGCGCCAGGCGCCAGGCCCGACCGCGCAGCGGCTGGGGCAGGATCCGCCGCTGCTGCAGGGTCCAGAAACGCTCGATGATGATGGCCAGGGCGAGCACGGAGCCGATCAGGATCGGCACCATCAGCCAGCCGCCGGCCTGGATGAGCTCAAGCATGATCACTCCCCGGGGTCGGTCAAGGGCGCGCAGTCCGGAAACGGGTGGGCGTGGCGGCGGATTCTAAAGCATCCCGCCCGCCGACGCAGCCGCACCGCCCCGATGATAGATCCGGCCACTGCGCTGCAGCTCGCTGCGCAGCTGCCATGTGCGCCCATCGTCGCTAAGGATTAGTGCCCCGTGCTCGTCGGTGCGCAGCATCCGGCCATCCTCTGGCGCGACGGCCGCGCTGCACGTACCTCGGTCCTCGGCGCAGCCAGCCGCCCCCACGACCCATCCGGCAGTGTCGGCATCGAGTTCCGGTCGCAAAGACAGGTCATCCGCCCGGCCCTCCACATCGAGCCCCCATGCCCCTTCGTCGAGGGGCGTGGCCCGCAGCGTCAGACTGCCCAGGGTGATGGACCACCCATCGGTCTCCGCCTCGCGCCCGGCTCCCAACCACTCGGCGTCCGCCCAGCGCTGCCGCGCTTCGGCCACGGCCCCGTCCCAGGGGGACTGCTTGCGCGGTACCAGCCACGCTTCGAGGGTTAGCCCCCGGGCCTCGAGAAACGGCTCCACGGCCACGCTCGCCGCATCGAGCCCTCCGCCGGGGCCGCCGCCATAGACCACCGCGCGCTCCCCGTCGCAGAGCAGCGCGGTCAGCCCGGAGCCGGTGTCGAAGACCACCACCCGCGCAGTCTGCCCACCCCCGTGGTCGCCCGGGCCGAGCAGCAGCAGGGCTAGTAACGGACCGGCCAACCAGCGCCCGGGCAAGGCGTGCGGACCGAGCACCAGCGCCACCCCGAAAACCGCCAGAGCCACGGCGCCCGCCGAGGGGGCAGGCACCTCGACGGCCCCGAAGGCCTGGGCCATCCAGCCGAGCACCGACATGAGCAGGCCAAGCGAGGCCTCCGCGGCCTGCCACAACCAGCCGCCCCAGGCAGGCACCAGGGGATGCAGGGCGATACCAGCCAGCACCGGGGGCACTACCAGCAGGCTGACCCATGGCACGGCCAAGAGATTGGCCAGCGGCGAGAGCAACGGCAAGTGCCCGAACCAGACGGCAGTCGCGGGCAACATGCCGATGCCCACCAGCGTCTGAATGCGCAGCCAGGGCAGCGGGCCGCGCTGCACCGGCCGACCCGTCGTAGCCGCCAGGATGATGGCCACGGCCCCGAATGAAAGCCAGAATCCGGCCCCGAGGGGCGCCCAGGGGTCGACGGCCAGGACGGCGGCCGCGGCCACGGTGAGGCTGTGCCAAGGGCTCAGGGGGCGGCGCAGGGCGAGCGCCCCCGCGAAGACCAGCACCATAACCAGCGCGCGCTGGGTGGGCAGGGTGAAACCGGCCAGGGCCGCGTAGCCCGCAGCAGCCAGCGCTCCGGCCAGGGTGCCGGCGACCACCGCCGGCCCCCGGCGAACCAGTGGCGGGATCCAGCGCCAGAGCACGCCAGCCAGCATCCCGGCCAATCCGGCGACCAGACCGATGTGCAGCCCGGAGATGGCCAACAGATGGGCGGTCCCGGTAACCGAGAGCACGTCCCACTGATTGTCGCTGATTCCGGCGCGCACCGCGACGCCGAGCCCTTGGACCAGCCCCAGATACCGCGAATCGCCGAGCCGCTCGGCCATCACCTCGGCAATCCGCGCTCGGAGCCGATCCATCTGCCAGCGGCCGGCCAGGCGCTCGGCGCGATCCGCATCCCGCACGTAGCCCGTGGCACCGATGCGGTGCTGGAATAGCCAGCGCTGGTAGTCGAAACCCGCCGGGTTGAGGAAGCCGTCCGGGGCGCGCAAGCGCAGGCAGAGGTGCCAACGTTCCCCGGGGCCCGGCTGGCCCTCCCCCGCACCGTACCAGTCCACGCGAACCCGACGCGGCAACGGATCGGTCAGCTTGCCCTCGACCTGCCGCTCCGGACGGAACTCGAAACGCGTTCGATGACTCTCAACCTCGGGGATGGAGACGATCCGCCCTTCTAGGCAGGCGTCCGTACCATCCAGGCCCGGGTCGAGCTCGTGGGCCAAGAGCCAGCAGGCGCTGAGCAGGGCCCAAGCGCAACCCAGCAAACCGGCAGCCGGCCAGCGCCAACCACGCGGGGCGATCAGGGCCCACCCGAGCGCGGTGGCAGTCGCCGCCACGACCGACAGGACGCCGGGGGGCTCCCGTAACAAGCTCACGACCAGTACGATTCCGGCCGCGAAAGCAAGCGATCCGGCTCGCATCAGCCATCCTTGGCGTATGCGTGGTCGGTTAGGCTAGCTGAGAACCCCGCCGGGGCGCCAGCGCCCCGGCTTGGACAGCGGCCCGGTCAGGCAGGTATCGAGGAACATTCATGCGACGGTGGCTCAAGGGAACGTTACCGGATCTGCAGCGGCTCAAGCAGCAGGGGCGCTTCGGCTTCCTGGGCCGACTGCTTGAGGATCCGTTCCTGTTCCACCTAAACCGCCGCTCGACGGCCGGCGGTGTCGCGATCGGGGTGTTCGTGGCCTTCCTGCCCATCCCGCTGCAGATGCTGCTGGCCGCGGTCATCGCCATCCTGGTCCGCGTTAATCTGATCCTCGCCGTGATTCTGGTCTGGGTGAGCAATCCCCTGACCATGGGGCCGATGATCTACGCCAGCTACCGCACTGGCGCGTGGCTGCTCGGCGCGGAGTTTGAACAGTTCGACTACGACAACACCGTGCAGTGGTTCCTGGGCAATCTGAACCAGGCCTGGCAGCCGGTGCTAACCGGATCATTGGTGCTCGGGGCGCTTGCCGGGGTCATCACCTACATTGCGGTCCTGCTGATCTGGCGCTACGCCGTCCACCGCGAGCGCAACCAGCGCCGGATCCGCATCGCTCACCGACGCCGTAGTATCACCGCGCAGGAGCAAGGCGGCGACAAGCGTTGACCGCTAGCCCGACGCCGGCTCCTGCGACCGCCCCTGCTGCGCCAGCAGGTGGCCGTCCTCGAGTTTGTAGACCCGCTCGGTGCGGTGCGCCAGGTCCAGGTCGTGGGTCACGAAGACGAGCGCGGTACCGAGTTCCTCGTTAAGGCTCTGCAGCATCCCGAACACGCGCTCGGCCGTATGACGATCCAGATTCCCGGTAGGCTCATCGGCGAGGATGCACTTCGGTCGCGTCACCAGGGCGCGCGCAATGGCCACCCGCTGCCGCTCACCTCCGGAGAGTTCCGACGGGCGGTGGCTCATGCGCGCTTCCAACCCGATCCGCTCGAGCAGCCCGGCCGCCGTGGCACGCGCCCGTGCCGCTGGCTCGCGCCGGATGAGAAGCGGCATGGCAACGTTCTCCAGAGCCGTGAACTCCGGCAGCAGGTGGTGAAACTGGTAGACGAACCCCAGCGCCTCGTTGCGTAGGCGCCCGCGGGCCGCCTGCTTAAGGTCGTAGATCCGCTGGCCGGCCACGTGGACCTCGCCGGCGGAAGGGGTGTCAAGACCGCCGAGGATGTGCAGCAGGGTGCTCTTGCCGGAGCCGGATGGCCCGACCACGGCCACTTGCTCACCGGCGCGCACGCGCAGATCCAGACCGCTGAGGACCTCGATCTCCTGCGGCCCCTCGCTAAAACGCTTGGCCACCCCCCGACAGTCGATGACCACCTGGGCATCACTCATAGCGCAACGCCTCCGCAGGCTCGGTGCGTGCCGCCCGCCACGCCGGGTAGAGCGTGGCGACCAGGGACAGCACCAGCGCCAGTGCCGTAATCCGCCCCACGTCCTCGCCACGCAGTTCGGAGGGCAGATCGCTGATGTAGTAGACATCGGCGGGCAGGAACTCGAAATTGAGCAGCTGCTCCACCGCCGGGACGATGTTCTCCACGTTGAGCGCCAGTGATACACCCCCGGCGACCCCGAGCGCGGTCCCGACGACGCCGATCACCGCCCCCTGGATGATGAACACCGCCATGACGCTGCCGGGGCTCAGCCCGACGGTGCGCAGTATGGCAATATCGGCCTGCTTATCGCGGACGACCATCACCAACGTCGAGACGATGTTGAAGGCCGCCACCGCCACGATCAGCGCCAGGATGACGAACATCACCGTTTTCTCGGTCTGCACCGCCCGGAAGAAATTGGCGTGCTGGCGGGTCCAGTCCACCACCCGGTAGTGCCCCGGCAATTCGTTGGCCACCTCGCGGGCCAGCCAGGGCGCGGCCATCATGTCGTCGAGCTTGAGCCGGATGCCGCTGACCGCGTCGCCCATGCCCTGGACCCGCGCCATATCACCGATATGGGCGATGGCCAGGGTCCGGTCGTACTCGTGCATCCCCACCTCGAAGATACCGGTCAGCGTGAAACGCCGCATGCGGGGGGTAATGCCGGCGACAGAGACACGGGCCTCCGGGGTGATCACGGTAATCCGGTCGCCGATCCGTGCGCCGAGCTCGCGCGCCAGGGCCGAGCCCATGATCAGCCCGAACTCCCCGGCTTCCAGTTGCGCATCCCCGGCGATGACCTGATCCAGCACATCGGAAACACGAGGCTCCCGATCCGGATCCACGCCACGGATCAGCGTCCCGCTAACCTGGCCGCCGCGGGTCACCATGACCTCTCCGTCGATGAACGGCGCGGCCCCCACCACACGGGGATGTTGCTCGGCGCGTTCCAGCACCCCAGGCCAATCATCCACCTGGCGCTGAGCGCCATGCACCTCGGCGTGCGAGACCATGCCGAGGATCCGCTCGCGCAGCTCACGCTCGAACCCGTTCATGACCGAGAGCACGGTAATCAGGGCCGCCACGCCCAGGGCGATGCCGATCATCGAGGTCATGGAGATGAACGAGACGAAGTGCCCCCGCCGGCGGGCCCGGGTGTAGCGAAGGCCGATGAACAGCTCTACAGGTCGGAACAACGGACTACGGCTCCTCTTGATGATGGACCGGCAGGGGACAGTCGGGGCGGATCCCGGTGGCGCTCGGATGCAGCCGGATCGCCCGCAGGTCGACGCCCGCCGCTGCGGCCTCGCGCAGCGCCTCGGCATAGCGCGGGTCGATCGACTCGGCCGGACGCACCTCCAGCGCATCGCTGCGCTGCACGCAGAAGATCAAGGCGGCACGGCCACCACCGCGGACCCAGTCGGCAAGGACCTCCAGATGCCGCCGCCCGCGCTCGGTGACCGCATCCGGGAACAGCGCCCGGCCGTGCTCCACCGCCGCTGTCACGTTCTTGACCTCAACAAAGCACGGCGGTTCCCCGCCCGGATGGTCCTCCAGAAGCCAGTCGGCACGCATGGGGGCGTCCGGCACCCGGACCTCGCGGCGACGCGTGGCGTAAGCCGACAACCCGGGCAGCAATCCGGCATCCAGCGCCTCGCCGACCAGCGCGTTGGCGCGCCCAGTGTGGACCCCCACTACGATCGACCCCGGCAGCTCGACCAGTTCCCAGGTGTGCGCATACTTCCGACCGGGGCGCGCGGAGTGGCTGAGCCACACCCGCGAGCCAGGCTCGGTGCAACCGAGCATCGAGCCGGTATTCGGGCAGTGCACGGTCCACTGTCGGCCGCCAGCGTCCTCCACATCGGCAAGAAAACGCCTGTAACGGCGGACCAGTCGCGCCTCCGTCAACCCCTGCTCGAATTCCACGACACGGCTCCCCCGGGCTTGATCCGCGCTCAGTCTACGCGTCCGCGGCACATCGCTCATACCCTTTACATGACTCGGTGATCGGGTATAGTCCGTGTCGCCTTTTCGGGATCCGACCAACGCCATGTCCGCGCCCGTTCACCCCGATTGCCAACATCCGCGCCTCCCCGCCGAATGGGAGCGCCAGGCAGCGCTGATGCTCACTTGGCCCCACTCCGGCGGCGACTGGGGCGAACACCTCGCCGCCGCCGAGGCTAATCTCGAGCGCCTGGCTGCGGCTGCGGCGCAGTACCAGCCCGTACTTGTCGTCTGTCCCGACAGCCGAACCAGTGGCCGCGTGCGCAACCGCCTGCGCTCCGCGGGGGTTCCGGCGCAGCGCCTGATCTTTAGCGAAGCGCCTTCCGACGATGTCTGGGCACGGGACCACGGCCCGATCACCGTCCTGCGCGCGGGCGGCCGGGCGCAGCTGCTCGATTTCCGCTTCAACGGGTGGGGCGGGCGCTATGCCGCCGCCGAGGACGACCGCCTGACGCGGAGACTCACCGAGGAGGGCGTCGTCGGGGGGGAGTCCTACCGGCGCATCGAGTGGATCCTCGAAGGCGGCAGCATCGACAGCGACGGCGCCGGCACCCTGCTGACCACCTCGCGTTGCCTGCTCAACCCCAATAGAAACAAGGATTCCGGGCGCGAGGAAGTGGAGGCCCAGCTCCGCGCACGCCTCGGCGTCCGCCGTGTACTCTGGCTGGAGTCGGGCTGGCTCTGCGGCGACGACACCGACGGCCATGTCGACATGCTGGCCCGCTTTGTCGACCGCCACACCATCGCCCACGCGGTCTGCGAGGACCGCGATGACCCGCATCATGCACCGCTGGAGGCGCTGCGCGCCGAGCTGAGCGCCGCACGCACCCTCCACGGCGAGCCCTACCGGCTGATCGAGCTGCCCCTCCCGGCCCCGATCCATGACGAAAATGGCAACCGCCTCCCCGCGACCTACGCCAATTTCGTCTTCATCAATGGCGCCGTGCTGGTGCCGGTCTACGACGACCCTGCGGATGCAGTGGCCTGCGCGCGGCTCGCCCAGGCCTGCCCGGATCGCGATATCGTCCGGGTGCCGGCGCGGGACCTCATTCGCCAGGGCGGCAGCATTCACTGCGCCACGATGCAGCTGCCGGAGGGCGTCATCGTCGATGGTCTGGCCGCGCCAACTGCGGGCGCAGGGAGGGTTCACGAGGCATGAGCCGCCAAACCACGCTCGGTCTGGTCCAGCATCCGTGCGGTGCGGACCGGCAAGAGAACCTGGAACGCTCGGAGGCGGGGATTGCCCGCGCCGCCGAGGCGGGGGCCGATGTGGTCCTGCTTCAGGAGCTACATTGCGGGCACTACCCGTGTTACGAGGAGCACCCGGCCCATTTCGACGCAGCTGAGCCCATCCCGGGCCCGGGGACCGAGCGGCTGGGCCGGGCGGCTGCTGAACACGGCGTGGTGGTCATCGGCTCGCTCTTCGAACGCCGGGCGGCCGGGCTCTACCACAACACCGCGGTGGTGCTCGAGCGCGACGGCACGCTGGCCGGCACCTATCGTAAGATGCACATTCCGGATGACCCGGGCTATTACGAGAAGTTCTACTTCACCCCCGGCGATGGCGGCTTCACCCCCGTGGACACCTCCGCCGGGCGGCTGGGCGTGCTGGTGTGCTGGGATCAGTGGTTCCCGGAGGCAGCCCGGCTCATGGCCCTCGCCGGGGCCGAAATCCTGCTCTACCCCACCGCCATCGGCTTCGCCCCGGAGGAGCCCGCCGATGAGCAGGCGCGGCAACTCGAGGCCTGGGAGACCATCCAGCGCGGTCACGCCATCGCCAACGGCCTACCGGTGGCAGCGTGCAACCGGGTGGGCACCGAGCCGGCCGCCCGTTTCTGGGGCCGCAGCTTCGTCTGCGGCCCACAGGGCGAGATCCTTGCCCGCGGCGGCGAGGAAGAGACCGTCCTCGTTGTCCGCCTCGACCTCCACCGCACCGAGGAGGTCCGGCGCATGTGGCCGTTCCTGCGCGACCGGCGCATTGAAGCCTACCAAGGCCTCGCCCGGCGCTACCTCGACACCCCGGGAGACGCGTAGGACGGCGCCGCGCCGGGCTGGTAATATGCTCAGCCTCTGGTATCCGCTAGTGTGAGGCGAACCGATGCAAGAGACGGAAAACGGCCAGCAGCCGCCCGCCGACACGCCCCCCGGCGTCGCCCCGTGGGCGGTCTACATCCTTCACCTGGGTAGTCTGTTCATCGGCCTGACGGCGGTCATCGGGGTGATCATCGCCTATATGCAGCGCCGTGACGCAGCGCCTTGGGTCCAGAGCCACTACCAATTCCAGATCAACACCTTCTGGATCGGTCTGCTGATCTTCGCAGTGGCCATCATCACCATGCCCCTTTACGGCCTCGGTTTCCTGCTCGGCGTGTTCCTGACCATCTGGCTGCTCGTACGCTGTATCTACGGCATGCGTCAGCTCAATGCGCGGGAGCCGATCCCCGACCCCGAGACCTGGCTGTTCGGCTGGAGCCGGAGCGGTTAGCGGCGTGTTGCTCGGCGATCTGCCCCTACCCCGACGCCCCGCCGAGCGGCGGGACTGGTCCGGGCTGCTCGGCGCGGCCCAGCCGCTAGCCATCGCGGAAGCCGCCCGGCAGCATGACGGACCAGTCATCGCAGTTACCGGAACGCCGCAGCAGGCCGCCGCCCTGCAAGAGGCGCTCGGTTTTTTCCTGGGAGACGACGCGTCCGTGTTCGGCTTTCCGGACTGGGAAACCCTGCCCTACGACGTCTTCTCCCCGCATCAGGACATCATCTCGGAGCGTCTGCTCGGGCTCTACCGCCTGCCGGGGATGGACCGCGGCGTTCTGGTGGTTCCGGTGGCAACCCTCATGCATCGCCTGCCGCCGCGCGGTTGGCTCGAGGGTCGATCGCTGATGCTGCGTCCCGGCGACCAGCTGGAGATCGAATCCATGCGCCGACGTCTGGAGGCCGCCGGCTACCGATGCGTCCCCGAGGTCGGCGAACACGGTGAATTCGCGGTCCGGGGCGCCCTACTCGATCTCTTCCCGATGGGAGGCGAAACGCCCTATCGCATCGACCTGTTCGACGACGAGGTCGAGAGCCTGCGCCGCTTCGATCCCGAGACCCAGCGCACCACCGAGAAGGTCGACGCCATCGAGCTACTGCCGGGCCGGGAGTTCCCCACCGATGAGGACGGGGTCACCCGCTTCAGACAGGCATTTCGGGCCGAGTTCGAGGGCGATCCGGGGCGCAGCTTCCTCTATCGCGCCGTCAGCGAGGGCCGCATCCCCGGGGGGATCGAGTACTACCTACCGCTCTTCTTCGAGGAGACGGCCACGCTGTTCGACTACCTGCCGGAAGGGACCCTGTCTGTGCGTCTGGAGGGGGTCGACGAAGCGGCGGACAGCTTCTGGCGGCAGGTTCAGGACCGTTACGAGCAGCGCACTGGCGATATGGACCGTCCCCCACTGCCGCCCCGTCGAGTCTTCCTCGACGGGGACGAGCTACGCGCCGGCCTCAACCGCTGCCCCCAGGTGGCGCTGCACACCGAACCCGGGCGCGGCGCCGAGGCCGAAGTCAGCGCCCTGCCCGAGCTGGCCGCCCGGCCCCAGGCGGAAAGACCACTGGAACGGCTCGAGCACTTCCACGCCGGACACAACGGACGGGTCCTGTTCACTGCCGAGAGCGCCGGACGCCGCCAGGGGCTGCAGGAACGGCTGACCCGAGCCGGCATCGAGGCTGAGCCGGTGCGTGGCTGGCGCGAATTCCTCGACGGCGACGCGACGGCGGCGATCACCGTCGCCCCGCTGGAGAGCGGCGCGCGCATTGACGGGATGGCTATCATTCCGGAGAGCGCGCTCTACGGCGAGCGCGCCCGGCAAAGCCGGCGCCGGCGCTCCAGTGCCTCCACCGACCCGGCGGCGGTGATCCGCGACCTCTCCGACCTGCACGAGGGCGCCCCGGTGGTCCACGAGGACCACGGGGTCGGCCGCTATGTCGGCCTGCAGAGCCTCACCGTCGGGGACGTTACCACCGAATTCCTCACCCTCGAGTACGCGGGCGGCGACAAGCTCTACGTCCCGGTTTCCGCGCTGGATCGGATCTCGCGCTACACCGGGGCCGACGCCGATGAGGCCCCGCAGCACCGCCTGGGCAGCGATCAGTGGGATAAGGCGCGGCGCCGGGCGGCCAAGCGCGCCCGCGACGTGGCCGCCGAGTTGCTCGACCTCTACGCGCGGCGTCAGGCCCGGGCCGGCGATGCCTGTCTGTTCGACGACGAGGCCTATGAGGCCTTCGCCGCCGCCTTCCCCTTCGAAGAGACACCGGACCAACAAGCGGCCATCCAGGCGGTCCTTCAGGATCTGCGCTCGGATCAGCCCATGGACCGGGTGGTCTGCGGCGATGTCGGCTTCGGCAAGACCGAGGTGGCCATGCGGGCCGCCTTCGCCGGTGTGCAGGCCGGGCGCCAGGTGGCCATGCTGGTGCCGACGACCCTGCTGGCGCAGCAGCACTACCAGAACTTCGCCGACCGCTTCGCCGACTGGCCCGTGCGCATCGAGTCGCTGTCGCGCTTCACGGGCAAGAAGGGCAACGAGCAGGCCCTGGATCGGATCGCCAACGGACAAGCCGACATCGTCATCGGCACCCACAAGCTGCTCGGCAGCGAGATCCAGTTCAAGAACCTGGGGCTGGTGATCATCGACGAGGAGCAGCGCTTCGGCGTCCGGCAGAAGGAACGGCTCAAGCGCCTCCGCGCCGAGGTCGATGTCCTGACCCTGACCGCCACGCCCATCCCGCGCACCCTAAACATGTCCCTGGCGGGTATCCGGGACCTGTCGATCATCGCCACGCCGCCGGAGCGACGCCTGGCGGTGAAGACCTTTGTCCACGAATGGAACGACGGCCTCATCCGCGAGGCCTGCCAGCGGGAACTCCAGCGGGGCGGGCAGGCCTATTTCCTCTACAACGACGTCAAGACGATCGATCGCACCGCCAACCATCTGCGTGAGCTGATGCCGGAAGCGCGGATCGGTGTTGCCCACGGCCAGATGCGCGAGCGGGAACTCGAGCAGGTGATGCTCGACTTCTACCACCAACGCTTCGATATCCTGGTGTGTACCACGATCATCGAATCGGGGATCGATATCCCCACCGCCAATACGATCATTATCCATCGGGCCGATCGTTTTGGGCTCGCCCAGTTGCACCAGCTTCGCGGCCGCGTCGGGCGCTCCCACCACCGGGCCTACGCCTATCTGCTCGCGCCGCCGCCGAGCGCGATGACCGCCGACGCGCTCAAGCGTCTGGAGGCTATCTCTCAGCTCGAGGACCTCGGCGTCGGTTTCGCGCTTGCCTCCCACGACTTGGAGATCCGCGGCGCCGGTGAGCTGCTCGGCGATGAGCAGAGCGGACAGATCCAGGAGGTCGGGTTCACGCTGTACAGTCAGCTCCTCGAGCGGGCGGTCAAGGATCTCAAGGCCGGACGCGATCCGGCACCGGAGGCCGAGCTGGAGAGCGGTGTGGAGGTGGACCTGCGCCTTTCCGCCCTGCTCCCGGCCGACTACCTGCCGGATGTCCACACCCGCCTGGTGCAGTACAAGCGGATCAGCAGCGCCCGCAGCGACGCCGACCTCGAAGAGCTCCAGGTGGAGATGATCGACCGCTTCGGCCTGCTGCCCGATGCAGCACGCAACCTCTTCCGGACGGCCGCCCTCAAGCTTCGGGCCGAGGCGCTGGGCATTCGCAAGATCGAGGCCGGCCCCTCCGGCGGGACCATCCAGTTCGGCCCACAGCCCCAAATCGATCCGGCTCGCCTGGTTCAGATGGTTCAGCAGGAGCCCGACAAGTACCGCCTGGACGGGCAGCAGCGTCTCCACGTCCGTGCCGATCTCAGCGATGAGCAGACCCGCTTCGAAGTGATCGAGCGACTTCTGGAGAGGCTTCACGCCAGCGAGGAGGTGGCAGGATGAGAGGGGTGACTCCCGGCACGCGGAGACCGCGGCGCGGGCTTGCGGGCGTGGTACTGAGCGCGACGCTTCTGCTCACCGGGGGCGCGGGCGTGTCCGTGTCGGCACAGGCGGCCGAGGCGGATGAATGGTACGAGGTGGAGGTCATCGTCTTCCGGCAGTGGGAACAGGGCGGGCGCCACGCCGAGCGCTGGCCAACCCGCGCCGACCTCCCCCATTACCCGCTCTGGCAGATTCCGGCCGGATGTGGAAGCGACCAGGCGAGCCGGCGGGAACTCGGCATCGAGGACGACCCGGCCTCGGCCGAAATCGAGACCGACGATCTGGACGCCCAAGAGACCCGCCTACACTGCCTGCCCGCCGAGCGGCGGCGGTTAACCGCCCACTGGGGAGCCCTGACCCGATCCGACGCCTACCAGCCGCTGTACCACCTCGCCTGGCTGCAGCCGGGCGTCGGGCGGGACCGGGCCGTAGCGGTCCCTGTGCCCTACCACTGGACGCCGCCCACCGAGGCCGAGGCCCGGAACCAGGAACTCCGCGACCCACAGTATCAGCCCCCGGCCTTCGGGCTGATCCGCATCTATCGGGAGCGCTTCCTCCACGCCGCAGTCGATCTGCGTCTGCACTGGCGAGCGGTCGGGCGGGAGATCGATGAGGCCGAGCAGATTCGGGCCCCGCTCCACCGTATGCAAGAAAACCGCCGCATGCGCAGCGGCGAGCTCCATTACCTGGACCATCCAGCTCTGGGCGTGCTCATCATCATCCACCCAGCCGACCAACCGCCCGACGGCTGACCGAAGGCGCCCCGTTCGGGGGCCGACCGGCGACGCGTTGCGCGTCGCCGGCTTCCGTCTGGGCCGGTCGTCTAGCTCAGCGCCGCGATGATCCTGCGCACCGCCTCCATGCCGTGGAGGAGGTGATCGCGGATCTCGTCCATGGACAGCTCCGCCCCGTCGCCCATGCCGGCGGCCCAATTGGCCACCACGGCGCAGTGGGCGTAGCGCAACTCGGCCTCGCGCGCCAACGCCGCCTCCGGCATGCCGGTCATCCCCACCAGATCGCAGCCGTCCCGGCGCATGCGGCGGATCTCCGCAGCCGTCTCCAGGCGCGGCCCCTGGGTGGCGCCGTAGGTGCCGCCATCGATCGCATCGACGCCGGCCTCGCGCGCGGCGCCGAGCAGCCACTCCCGCACAGTGCCGTCGTAGGGATAGGTGAAATCGATGTGGGTAACGTGATCCAGATCCTGGTGGTAAAAGGTGGCGATACGCGAGTGCGTGTAGTCGATGATCTGATCCGGGATCGCGACCCGGCGCGGCGCGTACTCCTCCCCCAGGCCACCGACCGCCGCGACGGCGATCACCCGGTCAACGCCGACGTGACGCAGGGCCCAGATGTTGGCGCGATAGTTGACCTGGTGCGGCGGGATATTGTGGCTGTGGCCGTGGCGCGCCAAGAAGGTGACATCGTGGCCACGGAATGTGCCGTGGATCAATGGCGCCGATGGCTCGCCGAACGGAGTCCGGACCACCTCGCGACGGGTGATTTCCAGCCCCTCGAGGGAGGTCAGCCCGGTCCCGCCGATAATGCCAACACTCATCAACGCTCCTCCGTATCCGGTTCCTGTTGCGACCTTGCGGCCTGCTCGGTGCGGGCATCGATGGCGTAGATGCCATCGGCGTTGCGCCCCAGCCCCCGGCAGTCCATCCCGGCGCCGAAGACGTAGCGGTCCTCCACTTCGAGCCCGACGTAGTCGGCGCACAGCCCCTCGAACTTGCGATCGTGGCGCTTATCGACCAACACGGCGGTTCGCACCGAGCGCGCCCCGCCGTTGCGGAAGGCCTCGATGATCCCGGCCAGCGTATGGCCCTCATCCAGGATGTCATCGACGATCAGCAGGTCTCGCCCCTCCATCGGCGTCGTGGGTAGCGCATGCCACACCAGATCCTGGCCGCTGAGTTCGTTGCGGTACCGGGTGGCGTGGACATAGTCGACCTCGAGCGGGAACTCCAGGCGCGGCAGCAGCCGCCCTGCCGGGATCATCCCGCCGATCATGACGCCCAGGATCAGCGGGTTGCGCCCGCCGAGATCCTCGGTGATCTCCGCGGCCATGCGGTCCAGGGCCCGCTCGATGGCCCGCCGGTCATGGATCAGTTCGGCCCCGCGCAGATCCGGGGCATCGTCCCAAGGCATCGCAGCCCTCCTGGTACCGTTGTCTTTTACCGTTGTCGGTTTCGATGGACTCACCCCGGCGCCTCGAAGCCCGGGATCCCCTCAGTCAGCTCGCGGACCGCTGCCTGATAGGCAGCATCCTCCTGGAGTTCGGACCATGCCGGGGCCGGCCGACCATGCATACGCACCATACGCAGTCCGGATGCAGGTTCCAGCCAGCGGTCTGCCGCGACCTCGCCGAGCAGCGCCTCGGCCTGCGGCGGATCGCAGACCAGCGCTGCATCGCAGCCGGCCCCGAGGCACGCATCCACCCGTTCCAGCATGGTGCCGGCCGTCTCCGCCCCGCGCATACCGAGGTCGTCACTGAAAACGGCCCCGAGGAAGCCCACGCGACGACGCAGGATGTCACCGATCCAGCGCCGGGAGAACCCGGCGGGCCGGTCGTCCACCTCGGGGTAGACCACGTGCGCCGCCATGATCCCCGGCAGCCCGGCGGCGGCCAGGCGCTGAAAGGGTACCAGATCCCGGCGCGCGATCTCTGCCAATGGCCGCCCATCGCACGGCAGCGCAACGTGACTGTCAGCCTCAACCGAGCCGTGCCCCGGGAAGTGCTTGCCTACCGCCGCCATACCCGCCTGGCGCATACCGCGCATCCAGGCATGCCCCAACCGCGCCACCGTGGCCGGATCCCCGTGCAGGGCGCGCGCGCCAATGACGCGGCTGATCCCGCCATCGAGATCCAGCACCGGGGCGAAGCTCAGATCCACTCCGCAGGCGCGGAGCTCCGCAGCCATGACCCACGCGGTCCTCTGTGCGGTCAGCCGAGCCTGATGCGGGTCGAGATCGTTCAGGCGACCCAGCCAAGAAGCGGGGGGAAGCGGCGTGAACCCCTCGCGGAATCGCTGCACGCGCCCACCCTCCTGATCCACCGCGATCAACAGCGGCGGCTCGCGCACGGCGTGGATGTCCCGCGTAAGATCATGCAGTTGCTGCACATTCTGAAAGTTGCGGGCAAAGAGGACGACGCCACCGACGGCCGGGTGGCGCAGGAGTTCCCGCGACTGCGCGGGGAGTTCCACCCCCTCGATACCGATCATCAACGGGCCCAGCATGGCGTGCCCCTCCCTGTCGCCCCGAATCAGCCGCCCCGGGTCGGCATCGGCCGGCTCGGCCAGCGCGAACCGATCCAGACCGGGGTGCCCGCATCCACCGCGTCGAACAGCTCGATCACGTCCGCGTTGCGCATGCGGATGCATCCGTGGGAGCACGGCACACCGACAGGCTCGCTGTCCGGGCACCCGTGGATGTAGATGAACCGCTTCATGGTATCCACCGCACCGAGGCGATTCACCCCGCGCTCCAGGCCGGATAGCCACAGGATACGACTCAGGATCCAGTCACGCTGCGGGTGCTCTCGGTGCAGGGCCGGTGTCCACACCTCGCCGGTCGGGCGCCGGGCCACGAACACCGCCCGGCAGGGCTGATCGGCGCCGATGCGGGCCCGCACGGAGTGCCAGCCGCGCGGGGTCCCGCCACCGCCATGGCGCTCCCCGGGACCGCGGGCAGCCGTGGCCACCGGGAACACGCGCAGCGCGGCCTCCCCCTTGTGGAGGGTCAACCGCTGCGCCGGCAGATCAACACCCAGCCAGCGTTGCGGCAGGGCACGGCTCACCGCGCGGCCCATTGCGAGTAGGGGTTCTGGATGAGGCAGACGTTGTAGTAGCGCGGGTCATCGGAGACCTCCTCGCCGACCCAAGGGGGGCACTCGAAGTCCTCATCGGCATCGCCGAGCTCGATTTCGGCAACCACCAGTCCCGCGTTGTCGCCCTCGAAGACATCAACCTCCCACGTATGCCCCGCCCACGGCACCTCGTAGCGCACCTTCTCGATCTGCGGCCGCTCGCAGAGCTCCGCGAGCATCTCCTCGGCATCCCGCAGCGGGATCGGATACTCGTACTCACGGCGTTCCACTCCCAGGGTGGCGCTCTTGATGTTCAGCCACGCCTGCTCTCCGGCGACGCGCACACGGATCGAGGCGCGCTGCGCCCCCACCAAATACCCCTGGCGCATGCGCTGTCCGGTATCGGCATGCTCACGCCAATCATCGCCGCTGAGCAGAAACTTGCGCTCGATTTCTTGCGCCACTTCATCCTCCACTTGAACCACGTGAATGGCGTTACCATACAACCCGTAGCGTGCGCCGTCACAACGGCGCCCCCCCTCGCCGAGGACGGCCCGAGGCATTACACTATCGGCCCTTTCCGTCACGGAGGGTGTGAACCTGATGCCGAAACTCGTCCTACTGCGTCACGGCCAGAGCATCTGGAATCTCGAGAACCGGTTCACGGGCTGGTACGACGTCGACCTGAGCGATCAGGGGATCGACGAAGCCCGGGAGGCAGGCGTCGCCCTACGCGAGGCGGGGATCACCCCGCAGGTCGCCTACACCTCGGTGCTTAAACGGGCCATTCGCACCCTTTGGTTGAGCCTCGCCGAACTCGACCGCATGTGGATCCCCGAGATCAAGGACTGGCGGCTGAATGAGCGCCACTACGGTGCACTCACCGGCCTGAACAAAGCGGAAACGGCCGAGCAGTACGGCGACGAGCAGGTCCACATCTGGCGGCGCAGCTACGACACCCCGCCCCCGGCCCTGGAGCCGGACGACGAACGCCACCCGCGCCACGATCCGCGCTACGCCGATCTGGATCCGCAGCAGCTGCCGGGTACGGAGTCGCTCAAGCTGACCCTGGAGCGCGTGCTCCCCTGCTGGGAGCGCGAGATCGCACCGGCGCTGCGCCAGTACGACTGCGTGCTCATCGCCGCCCACGGCAACAGCCTGCGTGCGCTGGTCAAGCACCTCGACGGGCTGGCTGATGACGCGATCATGAAGGTCGAGATTCCCACCGGACGGCCGCTAGTCTACGAGCTAGACGACAACCTGGGCGCGCAGCGCAGCTACTACGTCCAGGATTGACCGGAGCCCCCGCCGAGGAGGCACGCCCATGGGCGACGGGTCTGGCCACAAGGATCGAGCCGCCTCACCGCTGCCCCACCTGACAGGTAGCGGCGAGGCGCACATCGTCGATATCGGCGATAAGGCGGCCACGCGACGGGTGGCCGTCGCCGAGGGCTGGATCGCCCTGTCGGAATCGGCCTTCTCGGCCCTGGAGGCCGGCAACCTGAAAAAGGGCGACGCCTTGGCCACGGCCCGCATCGCCGGGCTGATGGCCGCCAAGCGCACGGCAGAACTCGTCCCCCTGTGCCACCCCGTGGCGTTGAGTCACGCCGAGGTTACGTTGACCCTGCAGGCGGAAAGCCACCGGGTCCATTGCCGCACCCGGGTTGAAACCACCAGCGCCACCGGGGTGGAGATGGAGGCGCTCACCGCGGTGCAGACAGCCCTGCTGACCGTCTACGACATGTGCAAGGGGCTCGACCGCGGCATGGAAATTGGCGGCGTCCGTCTCGTGCACAAGCGAGGCGGACGCTCCGGGCACTGGGGCGACGATCCGGACTAGGCGCCCAGGGCATCGACCTTGGCGGCGAGGATGAAGTCGTTCTCGTGCAACCCCTCGATCTTGTGCGTCTGGATCTGCACCTCGGCGTAGCCGTAGCCGAGGAGGATGTCCGGGTGGTGATCCTCCGCCTCGGCCACTTCCGTGACCCGATTGACGAAGGCCAGAGCATCAATGAAGTTGCGGAACTTGAAACGCCGGTAGATCATCCGGGCATCGGCATCCAGGGACCACTCGGGGACCTGCGCCAGCATGCCCTCCGCCTGCTCCCGGTCCATGGGCGCCACGCCGCCCTGGCACGGCACGCACGTCTTCTCGGTCAGACTCATCTCGACTACCTCCACGGTTGACCACGGCCCTTCCCGTCCAGTGTAGGTCCCCTCCCGGGAACCGGGACACCTTAAACGGCCCGCGGGATTTGCCTACGGGACCAGGAGCGCGCGGAAGTCGTTGACGTTGGTCAGCGTCGGCCCGGTGTGCAGCAGCCCCCCGACGGCCTCAAAGAAGCCGTAGCTGTCGTTCTCCGCCAGGTGCGCCCAGGCGTCCAGCCCTTGGGCACAGGCGCGTTCCAGGGTGGCCGGATCGACCAGCGCGCCGGCGTTGTCTTCACTGCCGTCGATGCCGTCGGTATCGGCGCAGAGCAGGTGGAAGCCCGGGATCCCGTCGGCAGCCAGGGCCGCCGCCAGGGCCAGCTCGGTGTTGCGACCCCCCCGGCCCGAACCGCGCACGGTCACCGAGGTCTCGCCACCGGAGAGCAGCACACAGGGCGGCGGCACCGGCGCGCCCCAACGCCGGCAGGAGCGACCCATGCCAATCAGTACGCGCGCCACCTCGCGGGCCTCGCCCTCGATGGTGTCGCCCAGTACCAGCGGGGTCACACCATCCGCCCGGGCCGCCTGCGCCGCGGCCTGCAGGGCTGCCTGAGCCCCGGCGACCACATGGCATGACACGCGCCGCAGACGCGCATCATCGGGCCGCGGGGGTGGCTGCGCCTGCTCCAGCGCTGCGGTGACCGAGGGGTCGCAGGGCACTTGATAACGATCCAGGATTCGGCGCGCATCCTCCGGTGTCGAAGTATCCGGGCTGGTGGGGCCGGAGGCGATGGTCGCCGGATCGTCTCCCGGCACGTCGGAGATCAGCAGGGTGACGACCCGTGCCGGGTGGGCGCGCGCAGCCAGGCGCCCGCCCTTCACTGCCGACAGGTGACGGCGGACGGTGTTGATGGCATCGATCGGTGCACCGCTGCGCAGCAGGGCCCGGGTGGTCGCCTGCTTCCCAGCCAGGGTCAGCGGCGGTGCAGGGGCGGTCAGCAGCGCCGACCCACCCCCGGAGAGCAGCACCAGGACCAAGTCGTCCGACCCCAGGCCGTCGAGCTGGCCGAGCAGCTCCTGCGTCGCTTCAACACCCGCCTCGTCCGGCACCGGATGGCCGGCCTCGCGCACCACAATGCTGCCGGTAGCCATGGCGTGTCCGTACGGCACGATCACGGTGCCGCTCAGCGGGCCAGTCCAGTTCGTTTCGACGGCTGCTGCCATCGAGGCAGCCGCCTTGCCAGCGCCCACAACCACCGTCCTGCCCGCCCCGGGCTCCGGGAGCATGGGGGGCAGACAACGGGCCGGATCCACCGCCGCCAAAGCCGCCTGGAACCAACGCTCAAGCCACACCCGAGGGTCCTGGCGCTCCGCTCCCATGGCAACCTCCGCTTCCTGCAGGCCCTAGGGGGCATCTTTGCACACCTGATCCGCAAATGCTCTAATGCGGCTCAAGACGGAAGCGGGGGTGCCCCCCGGCCAGCCGGCCGGGGGGCTGAGAGAGTCCCTTGGAACCTGATCCGGTTCGTACCGGCGTAGGGAGCTTCCGGGTGGTGCGCGCCAGCCTCGGGCTGAGCCCGCACGCTCTACACCCGCCCCGCTCCGTCTCCAAACGGCCAATGACAAGGGAGATGGAGCCTTGAACGAGATGGATTCCGCAACCACCCGTCCGCCGACCCCGGATCAGACCCGCGACACCAGCAACTGTCCGCTCAGCCAAGCCGTCCGCGAGCGTGCCTGTGCAGCCGCCGGCCCGTTCCCGGCTTCGCACCGGGTCTACCTGCAGGGAAGCCGGGAGGATCTCCGGGTGGCCATGCGCGAGATCGTCCAGAGCCCGACCCAGACCAGCGACGGGCCGCGCGAGAACCCGCCCCTGCGCGTCTACGACACCGGCGGCCCCTACACGGATGCCGAGGCCAAGCTCGACCCCGCCCGGGGCATCCACCCCGTCCGCGCTCCCTGGATCGCCGAGCGCGGCACCAGGACCCCCACCCAGCTCGACCACGCGCGTGCCGGCGTCATCACCCCGGAGATGGAGTACGTCGCCCTGCGCGAGGGCCTGTCGGCGGAGTTCGTGCGCGACGAGATCGCCCGCGGCCGGGCCGTGATCCCGGCCAATCATCGCCACCCCGAGGCGGAGCCGATGGCCATCGGCCGCCATTTCAAGGTCAAGGTCAACGCCAACATCGGCAACTCGCCGCTGAGTTCCGGCATCCCGGAAGAGCTCGAGAAGCTCATCCACGCCGTGCGCTGGGGCGCCGACACCGTCATGGACCTGTCCACCGGCGAGGCCATCCACGAGACCCGCGCCTGGCTGCTGCGCAACTCGCCGGTGCCGATCGGCACCGTGCCGATCTACCAGGCGCTGGAGAAGGCCGGCCGCCCCGAGGACCTGACCTGGGAGCTGTTCCGCGACACTCTCATCGAGCAGGCTGAGCAGGGCGTGGACTACTTCACCATCCACGCCGGCGTGCGCGCCAGCCACGTCGATCTGGCCCGTGAGCGGCTGACCGGGATCGTCTCCCGCGGTGGCTCGATCATGGCCAAGTGGTGCAGCCACCACCAGGCCGAGAGCTTCCTCTACGAGCGCTTCGACGAGATCTGCGAAATCCTGGCCCGCTACGACATCACCATCTCCCTCGGTGACGGCCTGCGGCCGGGCTCCGTGGCCGATGCCTCGGACGAGGCACAGCTGGCCGAGCTGCGGACCCTGGGTGCGCTCACTGAACGCGCTTGGGCGCGCGGCGTGCAGGTCATCATCGAGGGACCGGGGCACATCCCGATGAACCAGATCGAGGAGAACATGCGCCTGCAGAGCGAGACCTGCCTTCAGGCCCCGTTCTACACCCTCGGCCCCATCGTCACCGACATCGCGCCGGGGTACGACCACATCACCTCGGCCATTGGCGCGGCACAGATCGGCTGGCACGGCACGGCGATGCTCTGCTACGTCACCCCGAAGGAGCACCTGGGGCTGCCCAACGCCGATGACGTGCGCACCGGCATCGTCACCTACAAGGCGGCCGCCCACGCGGCGGATGTGGCGCGCGGCCACCCGGGGGCACGCGATCGGGACGATGCGCTCTCCCGCGCCCGCTACGAGTTCCGCTGGGAGGACCAGTTCAACCTCTCTCTGGACCCGGAGCGGGCCCGTGCCTATCACGACGAGACGCTGCCGAAGGCCTCCCACAAAGAGGCGGCCTTCTGCTCGATGTGCGGGCCCCGCCACTGCGCCATGGCGATCAGCCAGGAGCTGTGAGCCGGACCGCGGCGCCCCAATAGGTTTGTGCTATCACAGCGGTTCAGATTAAAGACTGTACGCATCGGGGCGCGATGCTTAAGGTAGGAACCGTAACGTTCGAGCTATCGCCAACGGTCCTCCGCAACATCGGCGGCCGCCCCCAGCCGCCACCAGCGTTTCCGACTCCACATGACGATGACGTTCGCCGCCCTCCGGGGCGGCTTTTTTTTGTGCGCCCTCACCGGCTGCCGCCTAGCCGAAGTCCTCGAGCATGGCCCGCAGGCCACCGCCACGCACCGTACGCTGGCGCACCGCCGCCTTCAGGACGCCCGGTTGCGACTCCAGCAACGTGAACCACTGACTGGCCCGGGTGATGCCGGTGTAGAGGAGCTCCCGGGTGAGCACCGGGCTGGGCCGATCCGGCAGCAACAGCGCCGCGTGGCGAAACTCCGAGCCCTGGGCCTTGTGCACCGTCAGGGCGAAAGCCGTCTCCACCGACTCCAGCCGATGGAGCGGGATCCAGCGGATCCGCCCGCTGCCATCGGCGGCGCGGAAGGCAACCCGCAGCACCGCCTGTCGGTCCTCTTCGGCGCCCTGCGCCTGGGGCCCCTGCACCAGCGAACGCGGGACCCGAAGGGCGATGCCGATATCCCCGTTGATCAGCCCCAGGCCATAGTCGTTGCGGGTGACGATCACCGGCCGCCCCTCGTACCAGGCCCCCTCCCCGTGGATCAGACCACGCTGGCGCAGCGCTGCCGCCAGGCGCTCATTCAGGGCCTCGACCCCGTACGGTCCGCGCCGCAGTGCCGCCAGCAACTGGAACGCCCCGTGCGTCCCCAGCACCTGCGCGGCCCAGTCGGCGTAGGCCGCGGCGGACGCATCCCGGTCCGGCCGCAGCGCCTGGATCTCCTGCAGGTAGGCCGCATGCCCGACCCCGGTCTGCCCGCCGTCCACCGCCCAGTCGATCAGCGCCGGATCGTGCTCGGCGTCGCTGAGCTTCACCCGCGCCAGGTCGCCCTCGTGCCCATAGCCCCAGGCCTCGACCGCCGCCTGGTCACCGGCATTCACCGCCCGAGCCAGGCGGCCGATGCCGCTGTCGGCACCGAAACGGTGACTGTGCCGCAGCATGACGACGTGTTGGTCGATCCCCCCGCCGTCGAAATCGATCAGCGCCGGCGGGATGCGCTGACCGCTGACCGCCTCCAGCCACTCGGCGGTCTCGGGCCGATAACCGCCCTGATCCGCCCGGGCGCAGAGCTCGCCTAGGATGGCGCCGGCCTCCACCGAGGCCAACTGATCCTTGTCGCCGAGCAGCACCAGCCGGGCCCCATCCGGCAGGGCCTCCAGCAGCGCCGCCATCAGCTCCACATCGATCATCGACGCCTCATCCACGACCACCACATCGGCGGCCAGGGGCTCCCCGGCGTGGTGGCGGAAGCGCCGCCCGCCGCCTGCGCCCAGCAGCCGGTGGACCGTCACCACCTCGGTGGGGATCCGCGCGCGCAGCTCAGCGCCGCCCTCCAACGCCTCCAGGCCCAGCCGGTCCACCGCCCCGGCGATGCTCGCGTTCAGCCGCGCCGCCGCCTTGCCGGTGGGCGCCGTCAGACGGATGCGCAGGGCCCCGCCGTGGAGCCCCTGCAGCAACGCCAGCAGGCGCAACACCGTCGTGGTCTTGCCGGTCCCCGGTCCGCCGGTGATCACGCTGAAACCGCCCCCGGCGGCCACGGCACAGGCGACCCGCTGCCAATCCGGGCCACCGTCCGCCGGCGCGCCGAACAACCCATCCAGCCAGCGCCGGACCGCGGCCGGGTCGAGCTGCGCGCGCCACTGCGCCGCTGCATCGACGCGCTGGCGCACCGCCTGGGCGATGGTGCGCTCGCAGGCCCAGTAGCGGCGCAGGTAGAGCCTCGGTCCGTCGCGCACCAGCGGTGTGGATCCGGGGCCACTGCCCACCAATTCCGGGCACGCCAGCTGCCGCTCAAAGGCATCCCGACCGCCGGCGGCGGCCAGGAGCTCCCCGGGAGGCCTCACCGGCTCGGGGGTTTCGGCGGTCTCCGGCGGCAGGCTGAGGACCGGCTCGGCCCGCTCCCAGAGTTGATCGAGATCCAGGCAGACATGGCCACGGCCGGCCTGATGACTGGTCAGCGCCGCGGCCAGCAGCAGCAACGGCGGCGCATCGGGCACCTGCTCACGCAGGAACTCCGCCAGGGCCCCGTCCAGCGGGCGCAGCCAGCCCAGCGCCTCGGCCTCGCGCAGCCACTGGAGGATCGCCTGCTGATCGAAGCGCTCGCTCACGACGCCTGCTCCTGCTGCCCATCCGGCCCGTCGCGCAGCCACCCATCGAGCTCCTCGATCAGGGCCCGCGGCGGACGGGCGTGGAACACGCCCTGCCCCGGCGCCTGTACGCCGCGCAGAAAGAGATAGAAGCCGCCACCGACGTGGCGGTCGTAGTCGTAATCCGGCAGGCGGGCACGCAGGAGCCGGTGCAGCGCCAGGGTGTAGATCACCAGCTGCAGGTCGTAGCGGCGCTCCAGCACCTCGGCCTCCAGGTGCTCCGGGGCGTAGTGTCCATCGCCACCGCCGAGCCAGTTGGACTTGTAGTCGGCGACGTAGTAGCGCCCCTCATGGCAGCAGACCAGGTCGATGAAGCCCTTGAGCATGCCGTTGAGCCGCGCCGGGGCCACCGGGGGACGGGCCCGGCCCGGCAGCAGGTGCTGGCACACCCGTTCATCAAGCCGCTCGGCGCGCAGCGGCTGGGTCTCGATCAGGAACTCCAGTTCCGCCTGATAGGTCTGCAGCCGTCCCAGCGCCAGGGGCGTCTGCGCACCGGGAAAGGAGAGTTCGGCGCCGAGCAGCGCGCGCAGCCAGCCCTGCACCGTGGCCGTGTGATCCTCCCAACCGCGAAAGCGGCAGCGCCGCTCCACCTCGGCATCCAGCCCCTCGGGCTGCGACCCGGCCACGGACAGCCCCAACTGGGTCGCCGCCCACTCCAGGAGGTTGTGCAGGAAGGTGCCGGCATCCGGACCGCGCGGGAAGCCGTGCCAAGAGCCGGCCGTCCCCCCGGCCTCCTGGGCCGGCGCCTGCCCCGACTCCTCGCGCAGCACGTCCTCGGCCGCGCTCGCCGGCGCCGAGTGGGCGCTCCCACCGGTATCGTGGCGAACCAGGGCGCTGTAGCTGGCGATCCACCAGGCATCCGCGGCCCGCCGCCGGGGCCGACACGGCTCGCCGAGCGGCGGCAGCGCCGGATCCCCGACGAAACGATTCGGGGCATCGAGCAGCGGCTCGCTGACGGTGATTCCCGGATCGACGGCCGCGGCCTGCTTTAGCACGGCCTCAAGGCCCCCGGGTTCCACCCCATCCGGTCCAGCGAGCAGATAGCCCGCCGCGCTGCGCTCGAGCAGGCTGCGCTTGGTGTTGCGCACCGTGATCGGCGCCATGCCGACCCAGCAGGCGTGCTGGGCGCGGGTCAGGGCGACGTAGAATAGCCGCAGGTCCTCGGCCAGGCGCTCGGCCTCGGCCACCTCGACGTCCTCCGCATCGAGCTCGAAACGCCAGCGCAGCCGCCCATCCCGATCCGGCACCCGGCGGGGCGCGTCCCCGGCGCTGACCGCGCGGAAGGTGCAGGCAAAAGGCAGGAAGACCAGCGGATACTGCAGCCCCTTGGACTTATGGATGGTCACCACCTTGACCAGATCCTCGTCGCTTTCCAGGCGCAGGATCTGGTCCTCGGCCCGGTCGCTCCCCTGCTGGCGCAGCTCCACCAGATGGCGGATCAGCGCCTGCTCACCGTCGTGCTCCCGCGCCCACTGCTGCAGCAGCTCGGCGAGGTGGAGCAGATTGGTCAGCGAGCGCTCGCCGCCGCCGGTGGCCAACAGCCGCTGCGGCACGCCGAAGTCGTGCAGGAGGCGGTGGAGCATCGCCAGCACCCCGCGGCTGCGCCAGAGTCGGCGATACCCGCCGAACTGCTCGATGCGCCGCTCCCAGGCCAGCTCATCGGTGACCAGCCGGTCGAGCTCGCTCAGGGCCAGCCCCAGGGTGGGCGTGGCCAGGGCCGCCCGTACGAGGCCCTCATCCGTCGGCTCGGCACAGGCGCGCAGCCAGCGCACCAGATCGTCGGCCTCGGCGGTGGCCAGCACCGAGTCGTTATCAGAGAGGTAGACACTGCGCACATCACGGGCGGCCAACGCCTCCTGGATGGCGCGCGCCTCGTGGCGATCACGCACCAGCACCGCCATATCCCGCGGGCGCACCGGCTCCAGGCGACCGTCCGGGTGGCGGAACCCGGTGACGGCCGGCCGCGCCGCACCGCCGTTGAGCAACGCCACCATGCGCGCGGCACACGCCTCGGCGTAGACCGGGAGGTAGGCGTTTTTCGCCACCGACACGCCGGGGTCGTGGCACCAGAGGTTCAGCGCCGGGTGCTCCGCCCCCGCCTCCTCGAAGCACTCGGCGCGCCCCTGGGCCTGCACCGGGTGGAAGGGCAACCCGCCCCCGGGGCCACCCCGGAAGGCGAAGGCGCCCGCGGGCCAGCTCTCCTCGGCCCGGGCGAAGAGCTGGTTGACCGCGCCGACCAGCGCCTCGCTGGAGCGGAAGTTGCGCGGCAGCGTGTAGTGCCGCCCCGCGGTGGCCGCCCGGGCGCGCAGGTAGCTGTGGATGTCCGCCCCGCGGAAGCCGTAGATCGCCTGCTTGGGATCCCCGATGAGGAACAGCCCCAGCCCGGGGTCGTTGTCCGTGATCCGGTACACCGTCTCGAAGAGCTCGTACTGGACCGGGTCGGTGTCTTGGAACTCGTCGATGAGCGCCACCGGGAACTGGCTGCGGATGGTCTGCGCCAGACGGGCGCCGCCGGGGCCGCGCAGGGCATCGCGCAGCCGGGTGAGCAGATCCTGGAAACCGAGCTGCGCCCGGCGGCGCTGCTCGGCCTGGAAGCGCCGGGTGATCCAGCAGGCGGCGGCGCGCAGGATCGCCACCCCGGGTGCATCCAGTTCCGCGTGGCGATCCAGCGCCTGGAAGGCGCGATGGAGCGAGGCCGGCAGGCTCTGGCCCTTCTTGTGTCGCGACGGGTCCGCCAGGCCGGCGGCGCTCATGCGCTCGAGCAGACCCGGGTCGGGCTTGCCCTGATCATTCAAAGGCACCGGTTGGGCCGGATCGTCCGCCCAGGCCGCCATGCGCTCAAGCAACCGGTGCGGGTTCCTGTACTTGTTGCCGTTGAGCACCCGGCGGTGCAGATCGAGGAACTCGGCCTCCACCGCCTCGCGCTCCTCGCGCCAGGGCGCCTTGATCGCCTCCAGCGCCTCGTGCCAGGCGCCCAGGCGCTCGGCCAGGCCGTGGGGCTCGAGCAGGCGGCCGTCCGCGTCGTCGACGAACTCCTCATCGGCGCCGATCAGGCGCGACAGCGCCCGCTGCAGGGCATCCGGGTCCGCCGCGCCCACCGCGTGCCGGAAGAGCTGGAAGGCCGCCGGGTCGAGGGGATAGACGAAGGTCCGCCAGTAATCGCGGACCGATTCGGCGAGCAGATCGCCGGGGTCGGTCTCCAGATCCTGGGTGAACAGACTGCCGCTGTCGAAGGCGTGCTCGCGCAGCATCCGATAGCACCAGGCGTGGATGGTGGCCACGGCCGCCTCGTCCATCCACTCGGCGGCCAGCTCCAACACCCGGGCGGCCTGGGCCCGTTCCGAGTGCTGCGGATACGCCCGCAGCAGCCCATCGAGGAAAGGATCCACCTCCGCGGCCTGCTCCGGATCCCGGAAGACCGCGGCCGCCTCCGCCAAGCGGCTGCGTATGCGCTCGCGCAGCTCGCGGGTGGCCGCCTCGGTGAAGGTCACCACGAGGATCTGCGGCGGGGTCAGCGATCGCCCGAACGCGGCCTCACCCCCGTGGTTGAGGACCAGGCGCAGGTAGAGCGCGGCGATGGTGTAGGTCTTGCCCGTCCCGGCGCTGGCCTCGATCAGCCGCGACCCTTGCAGCGGGAAGCGCAGCGGCTCGAGCGCGCTAGCGTCGTCAGCCGTGCCCATCGCCGTCCTCCGTGTACGCCTGGACCGCCCGCAAAAGCGGCGCGTAGAGCGCCTCGCGCCAGACCGGGAAGCCCTCATCCTCCAGCCAGTCCGCCGCCCGCGGGAAGGCGCGCAGGTCGTGGGCGTCGGCGGCCGCCCGGGTGTAGTTATCGCCGACGTAGACCCGTTCGGCCGCGGCCGCCGGATCACCGCGCTCCTCGTTTTGCGCGGTCAGCCAGGCGCAGGTTGGCTGGCAGGGCACCGGCAGCGGCCGGCGCTGCGCCTGCGCCCAGCCAGCAAGCAGCTGGCTCAGGTGCTCGCCGGCCTGCCCCGGCTCCAGCGGCGCCAGGGCCACGTCGAGGTCGTGCCCGACGACCACGGTCGTCAGCGGCTCGCCGGCCGCGTTGGCCATCAGGTGGGTGACCCAGGGTGCGGCCAGCAGGTCAAAGCGCCAGTGCACCTCCCGGCGGTTGACCGCCAGGCGGCTGAGGTGGTGGGTCAGGCGCACACGCCGCTGCCCATCACTGCGGATCCCATCCACCCCGCCCTCCAGCTGCCAATCCCCGTGGCGGTGCGTCAGCCGCTGCAGCGGCTCCAGCTCCTGGGCGAAGGTGGCCAGATGCCGGTGGTAGCGCTCCAGCTGCTCATCGGCCTCGAGCTGGAGCGTCTCGGCCCAGACGGTGCCGGCCGGGCCCAGCGGCAGCGCGCCGGTGCGCTGCAACCGCTGCGCCTCGGCGGCCAGGCGTTCGCGGCGCATCTCGGGATCGCCGGCGGCCTCTCGCCCGGCCAGAAAGAGCGCCTCGCGCATCTGCCAGCGGGTCAGCCCGTCGAGGCCGAAGGGCTCCTGGTCCTCACTGGCCAGCGGATCGTCGTCGAAATGGACCCCCAGGCGACGGTTGAAGAAGGTCTGTACGGGCTGCTTGAGCAGCGCCCCCAAGGTTTCGGGCGTGACCGGCGCCGGCGGCTCCTCCACCGGCCGCTCGGGCAGCGTCGTGACCAGAGGTTCGGACGCGCTCTCATCGCCCTGATGGGCCGCCCACCACTCGCGGGCGTAGGTGTAGTGGCGCGCCGAGGGGTCGGTCTGGAAATTCTGGCGGCTGAACGGCTGCAGCGGGTGCTCGACGGTCAACGCCTCGAGCAGACCGCCGCCGTGCTCATCGTCGGCCAGGCGCCAGCCGGCGGCCAGGTGATCGCGCAGCTGACCAACCAGCACCGAGGGCGGACGCGGCTCGTTATCGCGTACGCTGCGTCCGATCCAGCTGATATAAAGCCGATCCCGGGCCGAGAGCAGCGCCTCGAGGAAGAGGTAGCGATCGTCCTCGCGGCGCGAGCGATCCCCAGGCCGGTAATCGTCGGCCATCAGATCGAAATCCAGGGGCGTGGGGCTGCGCGGGTAGTCGCCATCGTTCATCCCCAGCAGGCAGACGTGGCGGAAGGGGATCGCGCGCATGGGCATCAGGGTGCAGAAATTCACCGCCCCGACCAGGAAGCGCTGGCTCAGTCGCGTATCCTCCAGCGCCTGCAGCCAATGCTCGCGCACCACGTTCAGCGGCAGCGGCTCGGCGAACGCCCCGCTCTCGCAGTCCCGCTGCCACTTCTCCAGGGCATCGCGCAGCCGCTCCAGGGTCAACGATTCTCCCTCGCCGGAGGGCTCGAAGTAGGTCCCCAGCAGCCGCTGCAGCCGCTCGCCCCACTGCTGTGGGGTGGCCTCCGCGCGCAACTCACCCCAGGTGGCCTCCAGGGCACCGACCAGCCGCTCGAGACGCCCGACGAGGGCGGCGTCGAGCCCGCCCACCTGCGCATACGGCTCGACCCCGGACCACGCCTCGCCGGCGCCGACGGCGTAGCCGAGCAGCATACGGCGCAGGCCAAAGCGCCAGGTGTTCTGCTCCAGCCCCTCGGGCAATTGCAACCCGGCGCGCTGATCGCGGTTGAGCCCCCAGCGGACCCCGGCCTCCTCCGCCCAACCGTGCAGGGTGGCCAGATCCGCCTCGGTGATCCCAAAGCGCCGGCGCAGCGCCGGCGCCTCGAGCAGATCGAGCAGGTCACTCAGCCCGCAGCGCGACTCGGGCAGGCTCAGAAGCTGCTCCACGGCGATGAGCAGCGGATCCAGCCCGCGCTCGCCCTGGTCGGCCACCGTATAGGGGATATGGCGCGCATCGTTGGCATCAAAACGGCCGAAGACGGCCTCGATGTGCGGGGCGTAGGCGTCGATATCCGGCACCATCACGATCACATCGCGCGGGCGCAGCGACGCATCCTCCGAGAATGCGGCAAGCAGCCGGTCATGGAGGACCTCGACCTCGCGCTGGGCGCTGTGGGCGAGATGGAACTGCAGCGACGCATCCTCGCACCCGACCGCCGGCCAGACCTCCCGGGTCTCGGCCAGCGGCCGCAGCTGGAGGATATCGTCCTGGAGCTGGCCGAGCAGCGATCCGGTCTCCGGGTTACTGAAGAGATCGATGCGCTCGCCCGCCTGGGCCAGGGCCCGGTGGGGATGGGCCTGGGGGTCTTCGTGGGCGTCCAGCAGACCGATGTAGTCGCGGCCCTGCTTGCCCCAGGCGGCGAGCAGGGGGTGGGCGTGGTTGTGCAGCTCCTCCGCCTCCAGCACCTCGGGCATGCCGGCCTTGCGCGGCCGCCGCCCGGGGCCGGCACGCAGCAAATCCTTATCGGCGATGATATCCGCCCAGTAGAAGGCGCAGGGGTTGTGGACGAAAACGAGCACCTGGGCGAAACGCGAGAGTTCCTGGAGCGCCTCCAGGGTCTGGCGCGGTAGCGACGAGATGCCGAAGACGATCACCCGCCGCGGCAGACCGGCCGGCGCGGTGTCCAGGCTTGCGATGCGCTCGCGGTAGAGCTGATGGACCGTGGCCTGGCCCGCCTCACCCGCCACCTCGGCCAGTTCCGCGCACACGGCGCGCCAGAGCGAGGCCTGCCAGCGCTGCGTCTCGGCCAGATCGCGTGCCTGTCCCCGCGCATCGCGGCAGACGTCCTCGCCCCGCGACCAGTCCGCCAACCAGTCCGCACGGTAGACCTGGTACTGATCGAAGAGATCGGCGATGCGTGCCGCGAGCTGGTAGCGCTTGCGCCCATCCGGGTCGTCGGCCAGGAAGCCGCGCAGCGGTTCAAACCCAGGCTGATCACCGAGTGCGGGGAGCAGGCGGGCCAGCCGCCAGAGGAGCGGATCCTTGCCGAAGGGCGACTCGCGCGGGGCGCCCTCCGGGCCGAGGACCGCGCGGTAGACCGACCAGAGAAAGCGCGCCGGTAGCTGCATCGAGACCGCCGCAGCGATCCCGCAACCGCCCTGCTCCGCCTCCGGGTGTCGCGCCAGCGCCAGGCGCAACCACTGCGCCATGCCATTGCTCTGGACCAGGAAGACCTCGTCCTCGAGTGGTGCCAGCGGGTGGCGCTGCACCCACTCCACGGCCACCTGCCGCAGGTCCTCCAGGCGATTGCCATGGATGGTCAGAAAACCAGGTTCGATGGGCTCCTCGGCCGCCAAGCGGGGCTCCTTTCCGCCGGAGTCTAAACACGCACCCGCGCCTGCCCCACCCGGGTGCGGTCCAGGCCCCTCCGCCTAGCGGCAGTCCCCCTGTACCGAGCAGCTCCGGCTGTAGCGACGGCGTGCGTACCAATCGTAAAGCGGCTCCATGGGCCTGACCAGCCCCAGCCCGCGCACGACCCGCGACGCCCAACGCCAGTAGGGAAGATAGGACCAGACCAGGGCAAAGGCGTCCACGCCGCTGCGCATCACGCCATCGGCGTCCCGGCAGTGGAAGCGCTGCATGGCCTGATCCCACGTCAGCTCGGTGTCGTCGAGCGCCCCCGGTGCGTGCAGATCGCGCCATTCCACCGCTCCGGCGGTATCCAGGCGCTGATAGAGGCCGATCTCGCGACTACAGACGGGGCACTGCCCATCAAAGAATACGACCGGTCGTGTGGTGGATGCGGTCATCGTGGGCTCCTCGCCGTGTTTGTCTGGAACAATTCTAGATCTCAGCCTAGCATCAGACAGCCCACAAAACACGGGGCATCTACCCTGCCGGCGCGCCGAGGGCCGCCGGGCCACCCTGGCCATCGGCCACGCCCGCGGATAAGCTGAGATCACCATCGCGGACCACTGGCCCGCAGCCATCCAGCCCCGGAAGGAGCCCGCCATGTCCGGAACGGAATCACCCGCCGCCTATCTGCTCGACGACTTCACGGCCGCGGACGGCCGGGCGGCGATCGGCACCGCCTGGCAAGGGTTCACCGACCGGGTCATGGGCGGGCGCTCGGACATGCACGCCGGCATCGTCGAGACGGACCGGGGGCCGGCCCTCCGGCTCAGCGGCCAGGTCCGGCTCGAGAACAACGGCGGGTTCATCCAGAGCCGACTGCCCCTCGCCCCATCCGGTGAAAGCTTCGACGCCTCCGCATGGTCGGGTTTCGGCGTCACCGTGCGCGGAACGCCCGGCCCGTACTACCTGCACGTGCGAAGCGCCGACACCCACCAACCGTGGCAGCACTACCGCGCCCCCTTGGCCGTCACGGAAGACTGGCAGGAGGTCGTGGTCCCCTTCACGGCCTTCGAACCACGGGGACTGCAGGCGGACCTCGATCCGGCACGGCTCACGTCGGTGGCCGTGGTGGCCTACGGGGCAGCGTTCGAGGCGCGGGTGGAGGTCGCCCGGCTGGAGCTTAGCGCGGCCCACCCCTGAGCCGCGGCGGGCGCCCAAAAAAAGAAAAGCCCCGAGCCGGAAACCGACTCGGGGCTTTGCGGAGGACTGTATCGCCCTGCTTGTTTGGTGGAGCCAGGCGGGATCGAACCGCCGACCTCCTGCATGCCATGCAGGCGCTCTCCCAGCTGAGCTATGGCCCCGTTGCGTTATGTGTGCGTATTCTAGGGATGGCCCCGGGGGTCGTCAACACCCCTCGGAGCCATTTACCCCACATTCTCTCGAACCCAGTCGACGGCCGCGCTGAGCCGCGCCACGGTCTCCTCGCGCCCGAGCAGCTCCAGCGTGGCATCGATCGGCGGCGAGACGGCACCGCCGGAGACCGCCACCCGAATCGGCTGGGCCACCTTACCCATCTTCACCTCGAAGGCCTCGGCCGCCTCGGTGACCACCCCGTGGATCGACTCGGCATCCCAGCTCGGCAGCCCGACAAAGAGGTGCTGGCAGTGCTCGAGGATCTCGGCGGTGCCCTCCTTGAAGTTCTTGCGCGCGGCCTTCTCCTCGTAGGCCTCCGGGCGGCGGTAGAAGAACAGGCTGTTGTCGGCCATCTCCACCAGCGTCTTGGCGCGCTCCTGCTGGGTGCGCACCACCGCCTCCAGCGACGGCCCCTCGGCAGGGTCCACGCCCCGCTCGGCGAGGAACGGCCCCAGGTGGCGGGCGATGTGATTCGGCGCCGCGCGCATGATGTGCTGCTGGTTGAGCCACTGCAGCTTGGAGGGGTTGAAGGTCGACGCCGAGTGGTTGACGTCGTTGATGTCAAAGAGCTGGATCAGCTCCTCAACACCGAAGACCTCCTGATCGCCGTGGGACCAGCCCAGCCGCACCAGGTAGTTGAGCAGCGCCTCGGGCAGATACCCCTCGTCGCGGTACTGCAGCACGCTGACCGAGCCGTGGCGCTTGGACAGGCGCTTGCCGTCCTCACCGAGGATCATGGGCACGTGGGCGAAGCGCGGCGGCTCGACCCCCAGGGCCTGGTAGAGGTGAATCTGGCGCGGCGTGTTGTTCAGATGGTCATCACCGCGGATGACATCCGTCACCCCCATCTCCAGGTCATCGACCACCACGGTGAAGTTGTAGGTCGGCGAGCCGTCGCCGCGTGCGATGACCAGATCATCGAGCTCCGAATTGAGGAACTGGACCTTGCCGCGGATGGCGTCCTCGACCACCACGTGACCTTCCAGCGGCGTGCGGAAGCGGATCACCGGCTCATCGGCGACGTCCTCGGAAGGCGGCCCATCCAGATCCCGGCACCGGCCGTCGTAGCGCGGTTTCTCCTTGCGCGCCTGCTGCTCGGTGCGCAGCCGCTCCAGCCGATCCTTGGTGCAGTAGCAGTAGTACGCCTGCCCGGAGTCGAGCAGCGTCTGCAGGTGCTCGCGATACCGGTCATAACGCTCGGTCTGGTAGAAGGGGCCCTCGTCGTAATCGAGCCCGAGCCAGGCCATGCCCTCGAGGATGGCGTTGACCGCCTCCGGCGTGGAGCGCTCGCGATCCGTGTCCTCGATCCGCAGCACGAACCGGCCCCCGTGACGGCGGGTGTGCAGCCAGGAGTAGAGAGCGGTCCGGGCACCGCCGATGTGCAGGTAGCCTGTCGGGCTGGGCGCGAAACGCGTGCGGATCATGGTCATGGTGGCCTGTCTTCCTTCTTCTCCCCGTGCTGAAGGCGCGTATGCTACCAAATGCACCACCGCCCACGCGCCCCATTTGACGAAGGGAGACGGCGCCGGTACACTGCGCAGCTCAAGAGTTGGGCGGCTAGCTCAGCGGGAGAGCACTGCCTTCACACGGCAGGGGTCGCTGGTTCGATCCCAGCGCCGCCCACCAAATAAATCAGCAGCTTAGCTCGCCTGCACATCCCTCCCTACTCCCCCATAGGTTCTTTTGGCACACCTATGGCACAGCGGGAGTAGTTCACCATGGCAACGATTCGAAAGCGCCCCGGGCCCTCCGGGCGGTCCATCTATCACGTGCAGGTACGCATCAAGGGGTACCCTCAACGCACCGCCACCTTTGATCGCAAGACCGATGCTCAGCAGTGGGCCCTCAAGACCGAGTCTGAGATGCGGGCCGGGCGGTACATTGATACGAAGGCGTCGTCCACGGTGCTCCTCGGCGAACTCTTCGCTCGTTACCGGAAGCAGGTTTCGCCCCAACACAAGGGAGCCGAAGCAGAGTCCTACCGGCTGGCCGCCTGGGAGCGCTGCAATCCGCTTCGGGATGTCGCGCTCGCTGACTTGCGCAGTTCGGACGTTGCCGCCTGGCTCGAACAGCGCGCGCAAACCGTCAAAGAAGACACGGTGCGCCGTGAACGAGGGCTCCTGCAGCAGGTCATCGAACATGCCCGCAACGAGTGGGGTTACACGCTCCCGGAGAACCCTGTGGCTCGGGCGAGGAGACCCAAACGCGGCAACTCAAGCAACGCCCGCACGCGCCGCCTGTTGCCCGGTGAAGAAGAGCGCATCCTCGAGGCATGCCGCCCGACCCCGCAGCGTGGCCGATATAATCCCCCCACCCGCAATGCCTATCTCGAAGCGGTAGTCATCGTTGCCCTCGAAACCGGTATGCGCCAAGGCGAGATCGTCAAGCTGACTTGGTCCACGATTGATAAAGACACCCGGGTTGCAACCATCCTCGACTCGAAAAACGGCGAGACACGATCCGTTCCACTCTCCCCGCGCGTCATGAGCACCCTCTCCACCATTCCGCGGTCGAGCGAGGGGAAGGTTTTCCCGTTTGATGGCGAAACCATCAAGAAGGCCTGGAAAAGAGCTTGCAAGCGAGCGAGAGCCAATTACGACTTCGATTGCGCCGCCACGGGAATCGCCCCTGATCCACGAATGTTTCATGACCTGCGGTTCCATGACCTCCGCCACGAGGCCACATCCAGACTCTTCGAGCGCGGCTTCTCGGTGATGGAAGTCAGCAGCGTCACAGGTCATAAGGACCTTCGAATGCTCAAACGCTACACTCACATGAACGCGGCCACACTGGCGGAGCGGATGGCCGCCCATGATCCGGCGCTCACCGGGGCGGCGACATCCAGCCAACCAGGGCAATCCCCGCGCATCTAGAGAATTGTGCTATAGCGCTCTCCGCGTCCCACCAGCAGGGTGCGATCGAGGCCGCTGAGGGCTCGGAACTGAGCTGATCGTCGATGGCTGTCTTCGAGGTGAGAGGGTACTTACAGGGGAGATGCACTGCTCCAACGCGCTTTGGACGCCCGAATGTGGGGGCAGAGGCACACCTCCCCATCTCAGCGCTTATTTCAGATGGTCGTGACCAATTCCGAGACGGATTGCAGAATCATCGGCCACGGTGCCGGAATGCACACTAACCCAGCTTCGACTAGTTTCGGCGTGCGGGACTGAGTCGCAGGCCAGGGGATCGAAGGAAGGCGGACCCCATCGATCAGCCAATGCGAGGCTTTTTCGATGACATCGAGCCTGAGCCCGAGCTTGTCCGCGTGCTTAGGCGGGGAATCGGCCTGGACGATGCCTAGGTTCGACTTATCCATCCATGGCCAGGCATCAGATCGTAGGCCTCGAAGCCGCGTAGATCGACGTGTCAGGGACGCAGATCACCGATGTAGAGACCGCGCGCCCCCTGCCGCGGTCGGCGAGCGGCAGATATTGCCCATGCACACTAAAATTATCCTACCTTTATCCTTATCACTCATGCGCTTACGGTCCTTTTCTGACCTTAAAAATGGTCCAAAATGTCCCATTGCGACCCATTGGAATCAATAACCTACGAGCGCGTATTGCAGAAGATTTTCCCCGCAACGGGCCCTATCCTCAAGGGTAGCTCCCGCCTACACAACGCCTCACGCACCACCAGGAGGACGCCATGGAGTTCCTCGTTGTGGTTGGCTTCATCATCTGGAATATGTGGGTCAACGAGGATCGGCCCGGCCGGATGGCTTTCTTCAACGTCCTCATCCTGGCGCTGGTCTTCGGCCTGATGGTTGGCCTATGACCGGGGTCGACTGCATCCTTGATGACGGCCTAGCCTGGGCGCTGACCGCCGCCACCGTGATCCCGGCCTTCGCCGTGGGGCTCGCTACCTTCATGGGCCTCGATGCGCTGGGCAAGCGGCGCCACGCCCTCACCCACCGGCACTACCTCTAACAGATTGCCGGCATCGGCCTGGCCGTGTTCCTCGTCTTCCCCGTCGTCGGATCCATCATCGGGACCGCGCTACGCGAATGGGCCTGCGGGACGCTCTAGCGACGGTGCACCTTACCCCCCCCCCCCCTGAAGCGCTCCTTGAGCCTTCACCCTACTTTCTCATCGGCGGTCATGGCCGCTGCTCGCGTGTTCACTTCAACGAGAACCGATATACTCAATCGACTGCCAACCTCGACGCAATCCCTGAACAGGCCATCGATACGCCCACCTTGTGACCTTCTCACTGATCTACACCGTTTGCCGCGTTCGCTTGAGTGGTCAGTTAGATTACAGCCTCTTCGCCACTAGCGCGCTGAATGCCCGATACGAGCATAGTATTGCCCTCAATAACTGCCGTTCCACAGGAGCTGGCGCGGAATAGTCAAGCAATAACCTACCCATACTCAGACCGCTCCGGGTCCCCGGCGGTACACCCACATAGTTGTATGTGTTCACCATTTTTGGCGACTGCCGGCCGGTTTGGTGAGCGATACGGTTTCGAATCTTGTGCGCGTGGAGTAGCACATCATAGCAACCTCGCGGAAGCTCACTGTCGAGTTTCGCGATAAAATGACGTCGGCCAAATAGTGCATTCGCTCTCTTTTTGACCTGTGCTGGGGCTCCCCAGCCATTGACGCCGTTGAGCCCTCGGTCAATCGTTCCCATAATATACTCAGCTCGTGATGGCTGTACTCCAAACTGCTTTCGGGCAGCCAAAATAAACACCTCGCGCGAAAAGTGTTCAAATCCGGTTGCTGCCTCAAACGCTATGTACTCTGCAATATCGCGCTGCTCCGTCACGCGGAGCCTGCGGAACGGCCCTTTCCGCCCTTTTTTCGTATAGTACCCTCGGCGGATTATTAGATCTTCCAGATGTCGCGCGCGCCTAACCTCTCCGTTGAATTTTTTTATAAGCCTAATCTTTGGTCGCGATATATCTTTAGCCATTGGAATACACAACCCAGGTACTTCTTACGTAACTACCCCGCTCTCGAGCGCCAGGGCAGAACGTCGGTCCGTGTTGAAACTTTTGTTAGAGCCTCTTCACGGCCTCAACCAGTCCCGATCAGGCCTCGCTAGTTGTCTTGCGTTGTTGTATGCCATTTCCAAGGTGAGACACGTGGATGCCCGATAGAAGTCGCCGTGATCTTCTACCACTAAGGCGAGATCGGCGACCTCTGGGCTACCGATGCAAAGTGGAAGCATTAATTGAACTCGGCCACGGTAATATTGCGGGATAGCCGTCTTGTAGTTTCTCTTAACACGTTCTTTGGCATTATCAATAGAACCTTTCAAGAACGTTTGAAGCGCGTAAGAATCCATGGACCTATACGGCTCGGGGAAACGGTGACGATTATCCTCGACAACATGCTCTACATTTGTTCGAATTTCTTTTCTGGGATCCAGGACAAGCACTTTTGGGTCCTCGAAGTAATGTGCCATCTCCGGGAGCTCGGAAAATGCAGAAAGAACGCGCTCTCCTTGGCGCTTCCATCCAACAAAGTGCCAAGGTGTTTGTGTGTCTTCCATATTGTTCGGCGTACAATAACAATACAGCGGCTCCTGGGAGGGAGTAACGAGTCCAGTATTAAACGTCAAAGCACGCTCATTGTCGGCTATTGCAATTTTTTCTTCTTCTGCAAGCCTTTTGTATGTATATTTTACATAGTTATAAAGGATCGGCTTACTATGCTCCGATTTACGACTTTGATAATTCCACTCCTCCGGTTCGGCCAAGGCCGCCAACGCGTCGATATGCTCATCGACTCGAGGAAAGAATATTAGATCATGAAAATTATCCGGCCATTCAGGCATTTTTACTCCTTTTTTTGTTCCGACTAGGGTGCTAACGCTAGCGACAGCCTATCCTCATTAAACATGGTATTGTTCTTTTTGTCATAAATCACGAGTTCTCTGTTGACGATTTGCCACTCGGGTTTGACGTATTTTGGCGCCCTCTCCTCGAAATACCTATAAAGGCACTTCACATAAGTATCAATCCCGCCGTTATTGATCTCAACATTTTGGATTATTTTTCTCACCTTGATTTGCCTAAACGTAGATTCAATCGAGCTTCCTGCAAGGTTCTGTATCCCGCCACCCGCACCCCCAATGATTACCCCACCTGCAGGGATTTTAGAACGCAAAAAATCTTTTACGAACTCCCTGTATTCCAGCAGTGCGGCAGGGTCTTTGTCGAATAGGTTATGTTTAGCAACCTGAACAACTTCAAACAGGCGTGGTGTTATGTAGACGATCAAAACCTCATCAGTTCTATTGGGGCGCTCTTCAAGGTGTATATGATAAAAACCTTCACATATTAAAATATCATCCCGGAAGGAGTTAAAACTGCCGCTATTCCTGAATTCGTCCACATCAAAGGTAGCTTTATGCGCTTTGTTGGAGAGATAGCCACTTATATCCAGACCACTACGCACCCGCTTAAACAGTTCTTCTATCTTGCTCTTGTTTCGGATATAGGCACCACTATTTCTGACCCTGCAGCTTACTACAACCTCCCTAGGCCGGGGTTCAATTAGCCGCTTTCGCCAAAAGTCATAGATATGGACGACGTCTCCAACGTCTAACGACAAGAGATATTCCTTGGATTCTCTGTTATTCGGAGCATACGGCAGATGCAATACAAGCCGTTCTTTTAGTTTTTTGACGGACTTCAGTTTGTTTATATCTGTCATTTTTTCTCATAGCTAAAGGCGGTAACTACGGAATCGGCATTCCCGGGCTTAAGCTAATTCTGGATAGCGGAGCGCAAGGGAGGCCTGAGCCAATACAGGGCATTTGGTGGGGATCCCTTTCCCGGTCTAACTTTGGCTAGCTCTCTGTTGAGGCCGTACCTATCCGTCAACCTAAGGCACGCGTCCATACCACAGTACCCATAGGCGCCCTGATTTCAAACCCCTCTACTCCCGCGTAGCGTTTTCCAAGGTTATGTGCTGAATGGCCCGTCATGTCATTCGGCCCCTGAGCAAAATGTGGTCGCGTGGGGCAAGATCGCCAGGTGCTACCCTGCTACAGACGGCTGTGATTCATACGATTGGCGAAGCGGTCTGTTTGTGGCTTCGAAATCCGACCGTCAATGATATGCTCTCCCAGGGTGCCCAACGACGAAGCTGAGCCGTGCTAGGTTGCTGGCCTCGGCTCCGAGCGTACTGTTCGGTTACGATGCCATGTCACGCGTCTCGACCGCACTCAGCGTGCTTCTGCTGAAGCAGATCACATGGAACCACACGGGTGACGATGAGGTAGTTCAAGGAGTAGGCGGCACAGAGCCACACTACAACGAAAACCGCGAATGCTAAGAGAAGCCCTATCACGCCAAACTCTATCACGGAGCCTGGCCAAACTACCCAGAGCCCTAGCACAACCGCCATCTCGAAGGCGTCGACTATAGCATCCGCCCAGCGTAAGGCCTCGTGTTTGCAGCGGATCCATCGCCCTAACTCTTCAGCAGTAGGCTGCTCGCTGTCGCTGGTCATTCTGCTGTAGAGGGTGTCAAACATTGGTTCAGCGAATGCCATAGCCCAGGCCGCGCCCTGTGACAGAAGAAGCGCCGCAACCTTTGGGCCAATAAAAAAAACGGCAACGAATATCAGCACCAGATGCCCAAGGGGCATATCACCCACGAGCCCCAGCACGTTTTCTATGCCCTGTGCAGTAGGCCACCTGCTGGCCTCGGAGACGGTCACGCTAGCTTGCGCCATACCCTCCAGCACCACGACCACCGAGAAGGACATGAGGCGCCAAAACCGCAGACGCGGCCCTATGACACGGTCGACTTGAGCAAGGAGGCGCTCCTTGAGCATTAGTTAACCACCTGGATTAGAACGATGTCACCGCGAACTTCATCAAAGGCGCCATAACTGGTGAGCGGGGCGGCATAGAATTGGATCGTTTTCTTCGTCAAATTGGCAGGGCTCAACTTAAATGCTAGCTCCTCATGCGGGATAAGGAGCTTTTGATTGTGCTTCCTTCCCGTGGCGTTACTCCTGAACTCACCAACGAAAGGGAAGACTTGACTGTTGTTCTCGAGCAGACCGTGCAGGGTACCTTCGAAGAAGGCAATCGGTCCTAGCCTTTTATTTGTGGCAATTGAGTTGAACCGCTTGGCGCGGGCGGGCGAGAATTCGAACCGAGTCGTCCCCGCTTCGTCGAAGGTTTCCAAGGAAATATAGTCATCTCCGCCAACGGAAGAAGATCTGATGGGCGAGAGTGACTTATTTATCTGCTCTACAACCTTCGCTTCGATGTACTCTCGCTCTCGCTGCTCTTTATGCTCCACCAGCTTTTCATGGGTTGTGGTTTCGACGTTGTCGTGAGCAATATTGTTTTGAGCATTGACGATATCTCGGCTAAGCGGCGAAGGCGGCTGAACCTCCTCTGCCGCCTTGGCGTAGGGTGTCTCGAGAAAGTTGCGCAACCTTTGGGTTATTTGGCGCCCCTTTTCCTTGAGCAGGGGAACACTAACGCAGTTAGCCTCAGGCGCACCTAGATATAAATCGGCGCTGTCGTAGAAGTCACGGGGTAAAATCGAGAACTTCCGAACAACGCCGAAGTGCTCGTAGTAGACGATACAGTCGACTGCTCGTTGCACAGGGGATAACGTTTTCGTCAGCGTTCGCACAGTGACCCGATTGTCAGGGGCGAGCACGCCTTCGAATTCAATGACTAGTCTTCGCTCCAAATCACGCCCCCCGAGGTTTGCCAGATAACACTAGAGTTCTGTGGTCGAAACATGGTATACACAGAATCGCGACTACGTAGATCTACGTAGAGTCTGTTCTTTATAGCGCAGGGGAGAAAAGAGGCCTGAGTCACTGCCGATCATTTGGTCAAGTTTCTTTTCTTGGTATAAAATTGCCGGACTTGCCGATGGAGCAGCACCCTATGCTTCTTTTTAGGTCTCCCACCACAGCTCCCCCTCATGGCTCGCCATACCGATAGCCTCGAGGGCCTCTAGGGCAGCCTGGACGGCCTTGCGAGGCCGGTGCGTATAGCGGGCCGCGATGCTGTCAGTGGTCTGGGGACCTTCCGCAAGAGCCTGGCGAACCGCCCGGATGCGATCACCCGTATTCTTCGGGAAGGTCGGCTTCTTGCCCGCCGTATCTGCGGTGGTTGATACCGTCGCCAACTCGGTCTGGTCCGCCTCGTGCCCGCTACTCTCACTCGTCTGGTCACCCGCCTCGTCTGGCGCCTGAAACTCAGGACGCAGCCAGCGCACATGCCCGCGTGCCTCCTCAGCGGCCCGCTGGGCATTGAGGTCTACGAGGCGCTGCAGTAGCTCCTGCTCGGCTTCTTCTTGGTCTTCGGGCTTGTCCGAGCGCGGCGTGGTTGCACCGGGACGACCCACTAGCACGTCTGCGAGATCGCCCCAGCCATAAGCCTCGAATACTGCCCGGTCGAGTTCATCGTGTAGCTCCCCAAGTACCGTGACCAGACCCTGCTCGTGGATCGTGCGTTCCTTTTTCGTCAGTGTCTCCCCAGCACGGTTTTTCTCCAAGACGTTATACATGCCCGTCAACGTGACGCCGGGGTGTTCGCACTGACGCTCGGCGCGGTGCGCATCCAGGCGCTCAGCGATAGCTCGGATCTCTTCTTCAATGTGGCTTTCAAGGTGCGGAAAGGGGAATGCATCGAAACATGAGCTTTTGTTGTACACTGGGTCGTTGCCCACGCCCAGACGGCTTCCGGCTGATAGCGCCCACAGAGCGTGGATTCTGGATGAGAGAATGCCAAGATACTCAGCGCCAGTAAGCCCTATGGCAATGAGTTTATCATCAGGCAGCACCTCAGCGCCCAAATTCACAAAAAATCGATGCTTTGCAGTCTGGGGCGTGGCGAGATATCTTGGTACGTTTTCTATTATTCGCCGCCATTCTTTCCTGGGCTCTGCAAAAGTCCACCATTTCTCCCGGTAGGTGCGACGTTTGTTCTGATCTCGCTCCGGCTTCACATGGTCCAGGAGCCATTGATAGACCTCAGGGAACGATCCCTTGAGTTCGGAACGTGACAACGGGTAGGGGTCTAAGACCATTACGCCGCGCGGGCTGCGTGTAATATCACGACCATTGCGATAGGGGCGGATATACTGCTCAGCACCGGGGCGGCTGCCCAGGCCCAACTCCACGGCCTGCTCGGGGGTCACCATAAATCCGGCGCCATGGGGGATGACACCCCGGCTGCTCAAATTCTGGTTGGCGCGCAGGGCGCGCGCGGCAGCTAAATTGGCGCCGATACTCAGGTCTGGATGAATAAGGCCCTGGCGGACCTCGAAATAAACTCCCGGGCCCTCCCCACTACTATGGCGCTCGTCCGCAACACGCCAAAGACTGCCGTGAGAGGGCCCTGGCGAGGCCACAGTCATGGTGATGCGGACCGCAGCTCCATCGGCACTGTCAACCCACGGATGATCGGGTACGGCAAATCTAAGCGCTATCGGATTTTTTCCGGTAACGTACCTCTCTATTACGCGGCGGTTGAACGGCTGGCAAAGTGAATTGGTTGTAATCAATCCAAGGCGAGATGAGCTGCGTGACCTCACCTTCTCGGCTGCGATGTGCCACCAGTACATTACAAAATCCGCCGATTCAGGGACTGCATCCTCGTAAACGGATCGCAGGGCCTCTACATAACCATCACCCAGAGCGAATCTTAGCCGCTTGTTTCCGATAAACGGCGGATTGCCAACAATGAACTCCGAATCCGGCCATTCACCTCGGCGAGGGTTAATGTATCGGTAGACGGGACTGCGACAGTTCTCATCGGGGATTGGCTCACCCGTGACCGGCGAGGGCTTGGTCGTACCATCCCAAATCGTGACCGGCTCCCCATGCTCATTCAATAGGTGCTCTACG